>JAYTFO010000050.1:0-4505 GCA_043734305.1 Acidobacteriota bacterium
CCTGGCCGAGTCTTCCCGCGAAATGGTCGCGCCCTGGCGCAAGTGGGGACCGTACGTCTGCGAGCGTTCCTGGGGAAGCGTGCGCGAGGATTACAGTCCGGACGGTTGCGCCTGGGAATTCCTGACTCACGACATGGCCCGTAGCAAGGCCTACCGCTGGGGCGAAGACGGCATTGCGGGGATTTGCGATCGTTATCAGATATTGGTTTTTGCGCTGGCCCTTTGGAATGGGCGTGATCCGATCCTCAAAGAGCGCATGTTTGGACTCTCCGGCAACGAGGGCAATCACGGCGAGGACGTCAAGGAATATTGGTTCTATCTCGACAACACACCGACGCATAGCTACATGCGGATGCTCTACAAATATCCGCAGGGCGAATTTCCGTACTCGCGGTTGCTGGAAGAAAATCGGCGGCGCTGGGGGCAGGTGGCGCCCGAATACGAGTTGCTTGATACCGGAATCTTCGACGACAACCGTTACTTTGACGTGTTCGTCGAATACGCCAAGGCTGGACCGGAAGATATTTGCATTCGGATCGAGGCGTTCAACCGCGGTCCAGAGGCCGCGGACCTGCATCTGCTGCCGCATCTGTGGTTCCGAAATACGTGGGCCTGGACCGACTCTGCGGGCAGTGAGCCAGTGATTAATCTCGAACGTGCCGCCAGCCACGTCACGCTCAGCGCGAATGATTTTCAGAAGTCAGCACTGCACAATCTGCAATTCCCGTATTCGTTGGGAGAGCGTTACCTTCATGCCCCGACGGGCGGTGCGCCGCTGTTTACTGACAACGAAAGCAATGCGGAGCGTCTCTATCAGGGCGCTAGCAATCGCAAGCCGCACGTCAAAGATGCATTCCATCGCCACATCGTAAACGGAGAAGACTGCGTGAATCCAGCGCAGTCCGGGACCAAGGCGTGTGTTCACTACAAATATTCGGTGCCCGCGGGAGAGTCGGTTGTTCTTCGGCTGCGATTGACGCCGGAGAAGCCGAATCGTCCGCTGGATGATGTTGACCAGGTCGTTGCGCAGAGAAAGAAGGAAGCCGATCAGTTCTACGCTGCCGTGCATCCTCCGAAAGCGACGGCGGAAGAAAAAGAAATTCAACGGCAAGCGCTGGCGGGAATGTTGTGGAGCAAGCAGATTTATTTGTGGGACGTAGACCTGTGGCTGGAGGGCGACAATCCGAAAATGCCGCCGCCGGAATCGCGAAAGCGGATGCGCAATATTCACTGGCGGCATGTGAACTCAATGCGCATTCTTTCCATGCCCGACAAGTGGGAGTTCCCCTGGTTTGCGGCGTGGGACTTGGCGTTTCAGTGCATCAGCCTGGCGTTGGTCGATCCGGATTTTGCCAAGGAGAATTTGTGGGTGCTGCTGTTTGAACAGTTCCAGCATCCCAACGGACAAATCCCCGCCTATGAGTGGGAGTTTTCGGATTTAAATCCGCCGATGCATGCCTGGGCCTGCTGGCGTGTGTATCAGATGGAGAAGCAACGCACCGGTAAAGGTGACAGCGAGTTTCTGGAAAAGTGTCTGCACAAATTGTTGATGAACTTCGCTTGGTGGGTAAATCGCGTGGACAGCCAGGGCAACAACGTTTTCGAAGGCGGATTCCTGGGCCTGGACAACATCGCAGTCGTGGATCGCGGCGAGCGATTTCCTGGCGGCGCAATCCTGGAGCAGGCGGACGCCACTGGTTGGATGGGATTCTTCTGTCTCTACCTGATGCGCATCGCATTGGAACTGGCCAAACAGAATCGTGTGTATGAAGGCGTTGCAACCAAGTTCTTCGAGCACTTTATCTATATCGGCGCGGCGATGAAGAAGATGGGCGGCCGCGAATATCAGTTATGGGACGAGAAGGAAGGGTTTTTTTACGACGTGCTCCGCTATCCCAACGGGGAATTTCATAAATTCAGGCTGCGATCGCTGGTTGGACTGATTCCGCTATACGGAATTGAAGTGCTTGATCGCGAGGAACTGAAAGCCTACCCGAGTTTCTTGCGGGACGTGGAATGGTTCATCCAGAACCGGCCCGACCTTGTCGGCGACGCATGTTATGCGGTGGACGACGGCGGCAAGCGCTACGTGTTGTCGATTGCGGACCCAAATCAGTTCAGGCGGTTGCTGGAGCGCATCGCGGATCCGGGAGAATTTCTTTCATCGTATGGGATTCGGAGCCTGTCGAAGTATCACAAAGACCATCCCTTCAAGTTTGGAGACCGCACGCTGGGCTACGAAGCGGGCGAAGCGGAAGTGAAACTCAAGGGAGGGAACTCCAACTGGCGCGGCCCCGTGTGGTTTCCGACTTCGTACCTGCTGATTCATTCCTTCCTGCGCTTCAGCGACGCATTGGGTCCGCAATTTTCGGTGCAAATCCCCGGCAGCGACGGGAAGCCGGTCACGCCTTCTGCGATCGCGGAGGAAACTGCGAATCGCATGATCTCAATTTTCAAGCGCGATCGCGATGGCAAGCGGCCTTGCTTTGGCGCCTACGCGAAATTCCAGGAAGATCCGCACTGGCGGGATTGCCTGCTCTTCAACGAGTACTACCATGGCGACACTGGCATGGGCCTGGGCGCGAGTCATCAAACAGGCTGGACGGGACTGATCGCCAACCTGATTGACGAGTGGCGGCGGTGAGCGGTTCCTCTCTCTGAGCGGCAATCCCCTCTGGCACTGTCATGCCTCTTGGTCGGATGGGCTGTCACAATAGCTAGTAGCTATGATATGCGACCTGCAAGGCTTCAGTGCCGCCGCCATGCCTTCGGGTGAGGTAGAAGACACCTCGTGCAGTATCAGAGCACCTGAAGGCATCCTGGCGCAAATACGGGCTATTCTGCGCGAGGGGGGGGGAACTACTGGACGGTGGCGGATGGTCGGCGGCCACGCCTCTTGTCTATAACTCATAGAAAACGACTGTAACTCATTGAGCGTCGGTGAGTGCAACCGCGAACCAGCACTTAGCATTTGGCTTCCTTCCCATTCGAGCGGGTTTTGCCAAGCGCCAAGAGCTAAGAGCTAAAAGCTGGATTCTTTTTCGTCTTAAACGCCTTCTCGATCAGTGTGTAGCGTGCCGCGCCGATGAGTCCCGAATCGTCGTTCAGCACGATGCTCACCGGTATTTCTTTCATCAGCGGCGTCATCCGTCCCTTGTCCAGAAACGATTGCATGAAGACTGGATCCTTCATTCTGGGCACATTCTTAGCGGCCACGCTGCCACCGATGTAAATTCCTCCCGTGGACATGAAGTTCAACGCGACGTTCCCCGTTTCAGCGCCGTAGATGCTCGCGAAGATTGACATCGTCTGATCGCAGATGGAGGCCTTGCCTTCCGACGCTAGTTGCGAGATCAGAGCTGGAGCGTCGAGCGCGGCTGCCATCTGGTCTTTCAGCCACGAAGGTTCTTCGGCTGTGCGCGTGTCGCGGAGAAAGTCGTAGATGTTCTTGATCCCTGGTCCGGAAAGCAGCCGCTCACAACTGATGCGGCCGTATTTTTTTTGGAGATACATCAACAGCGTCATTTCCAATTCGTTTCTCGGCGCAAAATCGGAGTGCCCGCCTTCACAGCCGAAAGGATGATGCCGGAATCCGTCCCAGTACATGCCGGCAACGCCGAGCCCCGTACGCGCGGAGATTACGGCGCGATTTCCTTCCGCGTCTTCGGAACCTTGATTCAGCGTGACGAAGTCCTTGGACTCGAGTCCATCGATTCCATAGGCAAACGCTTCGAGATCATTGATCATCCCCACCGATTCGAGTTTGAGTTGCTTGGCCAGATCGCGCGAGTCGATGACCCAGGTCAGGTTGGAAATTTTGCTGCGCCCGCGCCGGACGGGGCCCGCGACGCCGAAGCATGCCCGGTGTACTGCAATTCCCTCGGTCTTAATGAAGGCCGAGATGATTTCGGATAAGCCGGCGTGCTCATGACTCAGGTAGTTCTTCTCGACGACTAATTTGAGGCGGCTGCCTTCGGTCTCAAAGGCGGCCAGTCGGGTGCGAGTTGCGCCAATTTCTCCAGCGAGAATCATGGCTCTATTTTCCTCCATTGGCGCTCATCGCGCTCCAACAGTTCGTCGGCCTCTTTGGGTCCCCAGGTGCCGGCGGCATAGTTGGGAAATTTGCGGGGCGGCAGAGCGGTCCATACATCCAGCATGGGATCGACCACGCTCCATCCGGCTTCGACCATGTCGGCGCGCTGAAACAGCGTCGCATCGCCGATCATGCAGTCGTAGAGCAGAACTTCGTATCCCGTGTGGGCGTCTGCTCCGAAATACTTGGAGTATTCGAAACTCATCTCAACCGATCCAACTCGCAAGATGGCGCCTGGAATCTTGGCGCCAAAGCTCAACGAAATTCCCTCCACCGGTTGGATCCGTATCACAAGAGTGTTGGTGTGCAACTTGCGAAAAGCAGAGTGCCGGAACAATTCGAAGGGAGTGCTCTTGAATTGAATCGCAATCTCTGTGTGGCGCTTGGCCATGCGCTTGGCTGTCCGCAAATA
>JAYTFO010000051.1:0-11095 GCA_043734305.1 Acidobacteriota bacterium
GGGCGAACATCGCCCGATTTCACCGAACTGGGCGCCGGAAATATTGGCGGAATGACCCTCCGCCCAGGCCTCTACAAATGGAGCACCGGTGTAAGAATGCCAACGGATGTCACTCTCTCGGGTGGCCCCAATGATGTTTGGATCTTCCAGATATCGAAGAATTTTAAAGTGAGTAATGGTGTCGCTGTTCACCTGAGCGGAGGCGCACAGGCCAAGAACATATTCTGGCAGCTTGCTGGCCTGGCGACCTTTGGAACGACCTCACACGTTGAGGGAATCGTTCTGTCTAAAACAATGATTGCCGTGCAGACTGGGGCAACGATCAAGGGCAGACTGTTCGCGCAGACTGCGGTGACATTGCAGATGAATGTCGTTAAACAGCCTAAATAATTGCCGGAACAAGACCGTGACCGGGAAGAAAGACGGAATACGAAATGAAATTCAGCGGCACCTTGATTGAAGATCTGATGGCGACGGTGGAGCGCGTGGAACAGAGGGTGAAGTCGGAGGGCCCTTTGTTCGCGAAGCACAATCGTCGTCGAACCCTGGGCTCGCTTCCGCGCGCGAAACTACAGACTTCCATACCAAATTCCTGGGATAGCGCCGTGGCAAGCCCGCTCCGATTTCATGGAGGCGGGAATCTGCCGCCTGGCATTAACGTAGACACGATTGGGAGGCCATCATGCTAAGCGTAAATATTGAAAACATTGGCGACATAGCGGTCGTTGAGTGTAAGGGAAGGATTGTGCAGAGCGAAGCAGCATTCAAATTGCGCAAAGCTGTAACCTCGCAACCAGACGCCCGAATTGTGGTGCTTGATTTGTCGGAGGTGCGCGCCATCGAAGGTGGCGGTCTGGGCATGCTCTGGTTTCTGCAGCAGTGGGCTCACGACAACGACATTCAACTTACGCTGTTCAACCCCACTGCCTTCGTGAAGGACAGGCTGGAACGCAACAGCTCGATGCTTCATTTCGACATTGCTACGCTCGAAGGAATGATCGCGCTCCTGGCCCCTGTGGACGGGCGATTCGCGATGGTTGCTTGAAGCCTGAGTCACCAACCATGCAATCGGGACGACCAATGACTCCTTCGTTTTCGATTGATTGTGACCATTCTGTGACCAGCGCCGATGTTCGCTTGGAGCGACGTATCCCGAGGAAATCATCCGGCACGCGATCCAAACGAATTGGTGATTTAAGAAAGTCCCCAATCCAGTCGCGGCCCTCCCAGCCTCGAACCTCTTTGTAGGATAAACACCTACAAGTCTTCGAGCGGGCGCCCTACAAAACAATCAGCGTGGGCCTGATGGAAACTGGCGGCGCTGACATTTACCTTTTGGAGGTCGGTGCCGTAACGGCGTCGGCAGTGTCAAGGGGCACGAAGTCCTTTGCGGAGCGGGGTTTCTTATGGCAGGCATGGTAGTGGTAAATCATTACGATAGATGGGATGGCGCGGTCATGCCTCCTGTTTTTGCGTTCAAGACAACGCGCGATTTCAATCCGCACACTTTCCTGGCGACCACTGGCGAGGGCAGGAAGAGCCTGGTCGTTTCCAGGAAGCAAGGGATCTTCACACAAGGGGATAAGGCTGACGCTGTCTTCTATATCCAGAAAGGCAAAGTCAGGCTCACCGTCGTGTCACACACGGGCAAGGCAGCGACGATCGGTATATTGAGTGAGGGGAATTTCTTTGGGGAGGGTTCGCTGGCAGGGCAGGCGCTCCGCATGGGATCCGCGGCTGCCATGACGGATTGCCAGCTTCTGCGGATCGAGAAAAAAGTGATGATGGACATGCTTCGTCGGGAGCACACCCTTTCCGATTTGTTCGTGAGCTATTTGTTGGTGCGTAATATCCGCTATGAAGAGGATCTGGTCGACCAACTGTTTAATTCCAGTGAAAAGAGACTAGCCCGTGTCCTCCTTATGCTTGCTCATTTTGGCGAGGAAGGAGTTCCTGAGACCACGGTTCCCAGGATTAGCCAGGAGACCATGGCGGAAATGGTCGGGACCACCCGTTCGCGAGTGAGTTTCTTCATGAACCGGTTCAGGAAATTGGGCTTCATTGACTACGCCGGAGGCGCGGAAGGCGGGTTGCAGGTTCACAGTTCGCTGCTTAAGGTTGTCCTGCACGACTAGTCCTCAATCCTGCTAGGTGGTTGCCGTGGCGGGCGGGCGTTTGCGCTCACGATCAGGCTTGGCTAGTCCGGGCCCCGGTCGGTTCAGCGGAAATCCGGAAATCATTCCGGGCCACAAGTCGGCACTTGGGAAGTTTGATTTCCTCGGCTACACTTCCTCGAACGCCGTTTTGGACCGTGAGACGAAGCGCTGAAGGGAAGTACTACCTGGGTTCCGCGGTCGGTTTCTGAATGGCGCGAGAGGACCAACGGTAGAATTCACATAATGCACGCTATGCACGTTCCATGATAAGGAGTTCGTCATGAGGCGCTACCAGCATGAGCTTGCTCACTCCTATGAACACAAGCAAAGCCTATTTTCATTCGGTTCGGGCTCTCTCTTTCAGTCTCTAACCACCGCAGCAGCCATTGGCATTGTCGTCGCCGCCATCGGTCTCGCAATTAACGTTGTGTGGCAGTATCGACAATTTACGTGGTATTCAAGGGCGACTGTTCAGGGCACGGTGCAATTTCTAATCGTCACTTTTCTGGTGACAGTCGTTCTTGAGCAACGCCGAAAGCGGTCGATACGACATACACTGGAACTTGCTTTCCTGAATCACCACATTCGGAATGCAATTACTCAGATGACCTCGGCTTCCTACATCGAGAATCCTGAAAAGCAGGAACGCTTGATGTTTGAGGCGGCTGGACGTATTTCCGAGGCGCTGTTCCGGGTTGCCAACAGTGCGGACATGACAGGACTGTCGCTGGAAGTCGATCTCTCTGGAGTGGCGCTGACCCGAGGGGGAGGAGCTCGAGAGAAGGGCGATGAGAAGAAAGCGAGTTGAAGGTTACCGCTTAGACCTGTGGGCACCACCCGTTCGCGGGCGAGCTTTTTCATGAACCGGTTCAGGAAATTGGGCTTCATTGACTACGCCGGAGGTGCGGAAGGCGGGTTGTAGGTTCACAGTTCGCTGCTTAAGGTCGTCCTGCACGACTAACGGGCCGCATCATCGGTAGCGTTTGACGGTCTCTCTCAGGGCTTGCCGCCGTGCAGAAGAATCTGGAGCAGCAACAGCCACCGGCGGACGTTGGACGTCATCAGGAAATTCTCTTTCACGTGCTCGCGCCCGTTCCGGCCGAGCTGGGCAGCAAATTCCGGATGCGTCAACAGGTAGCGAATCTGATACGCGCATCCTTCCACCGAATGCACCAACGCGCCGGTCAGCTTGTGGATGATCTGGTTGGGGATCCCGCCCACCGCACCTCCGATAGTTGGCTTACCCTTCCACAGGGCCTCCGTGACGGTGAGTCCGAAGCCTTCTTTAAGTGACTTCTGCACGACCACGGTCGAAGCCCGCTGCAGGGCATTGATTTCCAGGGCGCACCAGGGCGGGAGGTCAAGAATGATCACGTCTGGATCGTTGCCCACGGCCTCTTTGACCTCTTGCAGAACAACCGCACCCTCGGGATCGTCGCTCGCTCCTCCGCCCGCCAGCACCAGTTGGCAATCGACGTATTTTCTAGCCAGCTTGAATGCCTGAACGACCCCTACCGGATCCTTCAATCGGTCGAAGCGCGAGACCTGGGTGACGATGGGCCGTGAGCGGTCAATTCCGAATTCGTCGCACACTCCTTGCACAAAGCTATCGTCCAGTTCCTTGTTCTTTTCGGACAACGGGTCAATGCATGGGTAGAACAAGTACTGGGGGATCGGCAACTGGCGGCCAAACGATGGCGAGGAGAAGATGGCCGCGTCGTATTGCTCGATGAACGGCCGCAAGAATCCCCACACCTGTGGATGAGGGTTGGAGACATCGATGTGGCAGCGCCACACCCAGCGCGACTGCGCTTCTTTGCGTGCCTGAATGAGGGCGGCGGGCTGCGGGTCGTGAATGACCACGACATCTTCGCTGAACACAAGGCGCTGGCGGTTTTGCTCGTTGTAGGTCAGAAAGATTTCTTGCGCGTGACGGGTGAGTTCATACTCGCTACCGTGTAGCGCGTTATGAAACGCCTTGGTCACTTCGAAAAAATCGTTGCCGCCGGTGATGATCTCCCAGTGAGTACTGATTTCAAGTTCGCCGAGCAGCGGAACGAGTCGGTTTAGCATTTCGGCGACTCCTCCGCCGACCGCCGTGGAATTGACCATCTTCACGGTCTTGCCTTTGAGTTGGCGAGCAAGCAGCCGTAGTTCTTCGATGATGGCCGCACCGACAATGCCCTGATAGTCGTCCAGGTGCGGCGAAGGAACGGGCGCGGGTGGAGTTTCCCAGGTCCGAGTTGCGGTCCGGCGGTCCGGCCTCGCGGGTACGACGGGTTTCGAGGGATGAGCTTTGGAGGATGGCGGGCTTGCGATTGCGGATTGTTGTTTCACGTTGTCCATAGTTTGCCGATCACTACGTTAGAGACCTTTCTAAAATCCGCACAATCTTTCCCCGGACGTCCTCCAAGGTCGCGGTATAAATGTCGATTTGGTTAAGCGCGCGCGCCGTCTCCGTCAAGCCCACATCTTCGTGCAACCACTGCGAGAAATCGTTCGACATGAGCTTGATACGCAAACGCGCCTCGATGAAATGATGATGAATGGAATGGACACTGACGCGCCTCAGCCCCTCCGCGAACTCGTGCATGGTGTGCGCCTCAATGCTGGTGGGGAGCACGACGATGTCGGCAGCGCAAAAATAAAAAGTCTCGTCCGCGACCCGCTGCCCAGCCGAGGGATCGCCTTCCAGAAATTTCTCGACGATCTGAATGAAACGTTCGCGTAAATCGGGCACCGAGGTGAACTCCCGCACATCCACGCTCGCCAGAGCTTCCGCGAGACTGGGTTCGTTGCAAGCTGTCAGGGTCCAATGGGCGAAGTCATTGGAAAATCCTTCTCGCAGGAAGTGATGTTCCTCCAAAGTTCGGAAGGCGTGCTGGAAGATGGAGTCGTCGGGGCACGCGCGCAATGCGTCCAGCAGTTCGGGGAGCGTATTCGCTTTGTACTTCGTGATGCGCAGAAGATGCGCCGACGCATTAAAGCAGAAGGGCTTCGCCGGTATTCGTTGAAGAGGAGCTGCTGTTACCGTCATCCGATCACCGTCGCGGCGGTTTCGCCGCCCTGAGTCTCTTGTTTCGAAGTAGCTTCGAACCATTGCGTCATAAAATTGAGCAGGTCCTCTGGCGGCTTGAGCCACAACTGTGCCGCGGTATTCCGGTGGTGCGGACGCACCAGCACGCTCAAGCCCCGGCCCCGAATCGCCTGGAACGCGTGCTCGTCGGTGGCGTCGTCTCCCAAGTAGGCGGCCGGCGTGCCGGGACTCATTTCACTCAGCAGGACACGGACCACGTCTCCCTTATCTGCTTCGGGCGCCCGAATCTCAATGCCACCATCGAATTCCAGCAGATCCAGGCCGGCGCGATCGGCAATCGGCTTCCAGCCGAGCAGCACGCGGCCCCGCATTGACTCCACGCCATCGTTATTCAGGCCTCGCCAATGCATTGCAATACTCCCGGTCTTAATTTCTGCCGCGTGTCGTAATTGCTGGTAGCCGAGCCACCGGTCCGCATCGGACAAGGCATCGAGAACGCGCTCCTCGATGCGTGCGGTTTCCACGGTTCCGTCGGCCTTCCGCCGTTGCAAGCCGTGAATCCCCCATATTTCCGGGCAGGGTTGAATCCCGAGAAGCGGCACAGTCTCGCTCGTTTCGCGTCCCGAGATGATGACGACGCGCGTGTGTCCGCCGCGCACGATCTGCTGCAAGACGAGTGCAACGCCGGAATACGGAAATGCCTGGTCACGCTCTTTGCGGAACGGCGCTAATGTTCCGTCGTAGTCGAGCATCAGTAGCGCTCGCGAGGCATGCGCGACCGCATCGAGAAACTGCTCGACATGAAGTTGCGCCTCTGGGTTCAGCACGTCGGTTCTCTCCTTGCCGCGGGCTTGGTTCATGCTACGGACGTGGTGACACGAAGTTTTTCGTCAGCGTCCTCTACCACATCCAGGCGAACCTCACAGAGTTCCGTAATCAGGTTTCCTGCCCAGCGATAAATGTTGTGTTCCTTGATCGTCTTGCGCATGCGCGCCACGCGGAGTTGTTTTTCCTCAGGCGCCATCTCCAGGGCGACCCGAATCGCATCGGCGGTCTGATCGATGTCATAGGGATTGATTAACAGGGCATCCTGCAGTTCGCGCGCAGCGCCGGTGAACTGACTGAGGATCAGGACGCCGCGTTCGTCCTGACGTGCCGCCAGAAATTCTTTGGCGACCAGATTCATGCCGTCGTGCAGGGACGTCACCAGACAGAGATCGGCGGCGCGATAGTAGGGTGTAATCTCTTCGTGGCTATGCTGCCGCTTCAGAAACACGATGGGCTTCCATTTGCCTGACTGAAAACGCCAGTTGATGCGATCGGCTTCGGCTTCCACTTCCGCGAGCAGATCGTGATAGCGCTTGATGTGCGTGCGGCTGGGCGCTCCGATTTGCACGAAAGTGAATTTTCCCTGGTAGGCCGGACACTTCTCCAGGAATCGCTCAATCGCCAGAAAGCGCTCCAGGATGCCTTTGGTGTAGTCCACGCGGTCCACACCGATTCCCGTGAAGGTGGCTTCCACGCCCAGGCTCCGCAGCAGTGCTGCGCGATCGAGGTAGGTAAATCCTTGGTTGGCGTCGTCCGCGAATTCATCGTCCGTCAGGTCCACGCTGATGGGGAAGGGCCGCACCATGGTGCGGTGATCGCGGCGTAGCACC
This sequence comes from Acidobacteriota bacterium, assembly GCA_043734305.1. Lineage (GTDB taxonomy): Bacteria > Acidobacteriota > Terriglobia > Terriglobales > Acidobacteriaceae > Acidiflorens. Next base: position 6,852 of record JAYTFO010000051.1, read on the forward strand.
GAAAAGTGCTCCCAGTCCACGCGGGATTCGACCACCCGATCCACGGTTTGCAGAAAATGGTTGCAATGCGACTGCACATGGAAACCGATGAGGTCGGCGCCCAGTAGGCCGTCGACCAGCTGGCGTTGCCACGGGCAGATGCCGAAGGCTTCCGGATTCGGCCACGGGATGTGCCAGAAGATGGCCACGCGAGCATCCGGCCTCTTCTCTTTAATCATCCGCGGCAGCAGTGCAAAGTGATAGTCCTGCACCAAAACCACAGGATTGGGAGTGCCTTCAATCTCCTGCAATACGGCCGCGGTAAATTTCCGATTTACTTCTTGATAGTGCTGCCAATCGTTCGCCCGAAAAATCGGCCGGGTATGGGCGATATGACAGAGCGGCCACAAGCCTTCATTGGCAAATCCGTAGTAGTAGCCTTCTTCCTCTTCCTTGTTCAACCACACGCGGCGCAAGGTGTACCGTGGGTCGTCGGGCGGGACGCGCAAACGGTCCTGCGAGTCCACCATCTCCCTATCTGCGTCTCCACTGCCGTGTGCGATCCAGGTGCCGTCGCAGGCGTTGAGGACCGGCTCAAGCGCCGTCACCAAGCCGCTGGGCGGGACACTTACGTTCACCGACTTTCCGTTCCGCTGATGGATGTAGGGTTCGCGATTCGACACGACCACGAGGCGGCTTTCATGAAGCCGGGTCCGCACTTGCGCCGAGAGCCGCTCGGGAGTCCACATGGATTCTCCTGCTTCGCGGAGGCGCGCTTCGGTCACTGCCGCATTGCGCGCCTGATTCAGGCTCTCCGCCATGGTGGCCACTTCGCGGGCCAGCGGACGAAACATATCCAGATTGGGCATTTCCTGTCGCGATGAGATTCTTCCCATGCGCATCGCGCGCATCCAGTGCGCCGCACGCGCGATCGGCCCCGCGATGCTCCAGCGCACTATCAGCAGGGTGATCAATACGATGAGGAAAACCTGTGCCAGAACTCGAAGGAAAGCTTCACGCCACACCCGCAGGCTTTGCTCGCGGATGTAGGTCACCTCGTGGACCACCGCCAGTCCTCCAACCAGCTCATCCTTGCGGTGAAGCGGCAGAACGAGGATATGTGCCGATTTGCCAGCCAGACGGAGGAAGGCACTCTGGTTCTGATCCTGGACCATGGCCTGGGTCAGCGCCGGCGGAGTCGCGGTCAGCATCTTCCCTAGTTCCGGCGTCATCGCCACTGATTTTCCCTGCCGGTCATACACGGCAACGCCCACCAGATGCTCACGATTGCCGAAACGCTGCACTAGGCGCAGCAATTCGCGGTCCGAGTCGACTTCCCACGACTTCTCGACGTTGTTCGCGAGGCTCTCTCCCAGCACTTCGGCCCGCCGTTCCAGTTCGCTGCGCAGGGCGCGTTTCTCCCCTACCACTTGATAGTAAGAGAAGCCGAGCGAGACTAATGTGATGCCTACAATAAGCGACACGATCAGCCGGACACTCAGCAATCGCATGGCTCGCCCTCCTCTCGCGAACTGGAAAAATTGCCCACCTGTTGATGAACAGCGGAGCAGATTCGTTGCCTTCAAAAGCTACTTGGAAAAAAGACGGGGCGGAAACATGCCGCCCCGTCCGCAAAGCATCAAGCCGGTTCGATGACAGTCACGCGGATCATGCCGCTGGAAACATCCAGAACGCCGGTCACTTTCACGTTCTTGTTGATGAACTTCTTAGCCTTCTGCTGGTCGTCGAGTTGGTAGGTTGTCTTGTTATCGATGTCGGACAAAATTAGCTTGTCGCCGGTTTTTACGACCTTTCCGGTGAACGTCTTGGTTTCGCTTGCGGAAGTTTGAGAATCCGTTTGCTGCGCCGGCTGTTGTTGCGCAGCCGTATCGTTAGGAGGAGTTGCGTTCTGAGCAAGTGTGGGCTGCGACATCAGACTCAGACCCACAATCATCGCGACCGCTGGGAACACGAAAAAGAGTGCTGATCGTACCTTCTTCATAGCAGTCTCCTAGGAGAGGGATTTGGTGTGTTGCCATTGCAGGTGCAAGCGTTCTGCCAAAGTAGCGTTTGGGGAGCTAAGTCCTGATCTGTCAATCAATCGTTCAAAGCGGCTAGGTGTCGAGTTGGTGCAAGGATGACCGGCAGCGAGAAAATTGTTCCGGCCTCCAGTTCCGCTCGCTTGGGCCTGGTGACGGCTGAATGCTCGGTTTAGTTGGTGCCCAGAGAGATTCGCACTCCCGACCTGCAACTCGGGAGTGCTTTGAAATTTTTCGAACAATTCTTGAACTTCTTACTTCGACAAAAGAATTGAGAGTCGGGCCTTAAGGCTTCACTTTTTTCTTTGCCGCTGGCCTGGTAACTCCCTTGCCTCCTTCCTGCTTGAGCAGGGTTAAGGAATCCGCAGCGTTGAATGGATATTGGCGGACGGACTGTTGACCGGTAGTGCTGAGAGTGACGTCCACGCGTCGATTGCTTGCCAGGATGATGGTTCGCATGTTATCGAGGACCCTCTTCCGCTCTGCCGGAGTCAACTCAGGATTGTTGTCAACCGCGTCTCTCACCTGGGCATCGGTTAGATTTTGTTCTTTGCCGAACGCTTTGGTTTCGATATCGGCTGCAGAAATGCCGTGTTCGATCAAGTAGTGTCGGGTGCTCTCGACACGCCGCTCGGAGAGCGCCTGATTGTATTCCACGGAGCCGCGTGGATCGGCGTGGGCTCCGAGTATCAAGTGGGCGCCCGGCTTCAGCGCCAGATACTTCTGGAAGTCGCCAGCCAGTGTAAGCAGCGTTTGCTGCTGGCTGGCAAGCAGTCCGCCATCGGGATTCTGGATGCGGGGCTGGGCCGTCGGAAAATAAATGCTGTGCAACGCCAGTCTGGCTTCGAGTCGCGCGACCTCAGGCGAAACCGCGGGCGGATTCTCCACTGTTACCAGCGCCGTAGCCCGAGTATTCAGGCTGCGGGAGTCGCTGCAAGTCGCGCTCACGGTGATCGAGCCGGCAGGTGCGCCGGAGGTGTTCAACGTGGCGGTGTTGCCGCTACCAGAAATGCTGCCGCCGTTCGCAGCCCAGCCGCTTACTTTAACGGGGACATTGTCAGGGCTCGTGCAAGTGCAACTAATGTTTGACGGCGTGCCTGTCTGAACTGTCGACGGATCCGCCAAGCACGATATGGTCGGCGGATTCTTCGGAGGCTCCTTCACGGCGAAGCTCGAACTGCAGCTTGCTTCCCCGCCTTTCTTCATCTTGGGATCCGCCACGCGCGCGGTCACAGTGTAGCTGCCACCGGCGACGCCATTGGTGTCGATGGTTGCGGTGGCCTCCTTCCCACTGACCCTCCCGCCGGTGCTGTTCCAGGTGTAGGTCAGCTGGTGATTGGGATGGAAGTTACCGGGTGTCACAGTTGCGGTAATCGGTTCACCGACCAGGACCTCGCTGGGCCGCAGCGAGCAGCTTGCGGCGACGGGCACGGGGGGTTCACCGCCGCCAAACATGAATACCAGGCCACTCTGCAGTCTCACGCCCCGGACTTCAGTGGCCGGAGTCGAAGCCGCAGGCCCATACCTGTAGTTGGAGAATACGTAGTCGGCCCGGATCAGGCGAAGAGCAACGTGCCTGGACAGGTTGATATCGAGGCCGCCGCCGCCCATGAACCCCAACTTGTCGATGTCATGGAAAGCATCGGGCATGAGGCGATGGTCGCCCACCATTGCTTCCAGGAATGGCGAAAAATGCTCGTGACGGAAGGTAATTTTTGGGCCAAACGAGAGGTTGGAGAACGCTGCGTCGTCAATTCTTCTGCCGAGCGTTGTTTCGCCACTGCCCCAGTGGGTGCTGGCATCGAGAGTGAGTCCCAGCCAACGGTTGAAATTGTAAGTCGCGCTGGCGCCACCGCCGCGTGGATTCGATTCCAGTCGGCTGCTCACCGGCTCCACTCCACCTGGCAGCATGCCGTGGACATTAGCGCCCGGATCGAAAAAGGAATAGCCACCAAAAATCTCCCACTTGGGATGAGGCTGATCCTGCGCGGCCGCGAGCGTGCCAACGCTACACAGGACAGCAACGACTGCCAACCGCATTACTGCAACACGGCCACACGGGTTATAAGAGTGAGATGACATGTGCCAATTCCTCCGAACTTCAATGACGTGAAATCATGCTTTTCCATCCTGCACGGTAGTGAGACCAGCCTTACGCTGATCTCACTACCGAATACCTCATGGACACGGAGGTACATTCACCGGATTGCTGAGCAATGTGACAGC
>JAYTFO010000052.1:0-8122 GCA_043734305.1 Acidobacteriota bacterium
CCTGAGATTCGCACGAGCGATCTGAACACGACTGCCGAACATGCGGTCATGCTGGCTCGGCAGCAGGTCCTCTCGAAGCCGATCAAGATCGAATTTACCGCGGGACCCGATTTGCCTGAGGTCGAGCACGACAGCGATCAGATTCATCAGGTACTTCTCAATTTGCTGTTGAATTCGGTGCAGGCGATTGAGGGCCAGGGCCTGGTGCGGGTCGGGTTGTTTGAACAGGGCGGTGCGGTCGTGGTCACTGTCTCGGACACAGGGCGCGGCATTCCGGCGGCACATCTGCCCAACATCTTTCGCCCGTTTTATACCACCAAGGGAAACGGCACTGGCCTCGGTTTATCGCTGGCCCGGCGGATCATTGAAGATCATCACGGGCGGATTGAAGTTGTCAGCAGTTCGGAAAAGGGGACCGCGTTCTCGGTGTCCTTGCCGGTACAGCAGCCCGCAGCGGCAGCCTCGTAAAAGCCCCTTAAGGCGACTGCTCCCCGCGCACGAGGCTTGATCTTGGCGACGTCAGACGTTTTCTTCTCGGCATGGCGGATGTCATATTCCGTTTGCAAGTTCATCCAGACCTGGGCGCTGGTACCGAAGTAGCGCGCTAAACGGATGGCCGTATCGGCGGAAATGGAGCGCTGCTCACGGACGATCTCATTCACGCGTGGGATGGTAAGGCGAAGCTCTTTTGCCAGCCGGTATGAGCTTAAACCCAGAGGCTTCATGAACTCCTCCCGCAAGATCTCGCCAGGGTGGATTGCAAATACTTTTTTCGATTTCACAGTTTGCTGGTCTCCTCTCAGTGGTAATCCACGATTGCAACATCGTGTGCGTTGCCCTCGCGCCAAACGAAACACACACGATACTGATCATTGATGGCGAACGCTGTGCTGGCCCTTGCGGTCCCCAGACAGTGCCTCCAAACGATTGCCGGGAGGAACGCGTAAGTCATTCAAGTCGCGCGCCGCATGCAACCAAGCCAGCTTCCGTCCAGATGCTTTTCTCAAGGCGGCTGAAAGCCGCCGGCTCTTTCCCGTTTTGAATAACTTCTCTGTGCCAGCGTCCTTGAAGCTCGCAATTACAGTTGCATATTACCGCGTCGCGTTATTATTGTCTAGCGATACTAGACGCAAGCTCCGGTCGACCGGCCTGAATATCGTGTACGAAGCGGAGCCTGCGCCTGGTTGTCAATCTCGCACGTTTTCACGTACTCTCCGCACATGCGAAATCGGATGCGTTCCATACACTCTCTACTGGCTTGTGCGCTATTGCTCGGTGCGGCCACTGTCACGAGCTGGGCGCAGGCAGCTTCTTCGAGCTTCACCCTCGAGCAGGTGCTGAGTTCTCCCTTCCCCACCAACCTGGTGGCGTCCCAGCAGGCCGGGCGAATCGCGTGGATATTCACCGCCAAGGGCGAGCACAACGTGTGGGTGGCGGACGCGCCCAACTTTGAAGCGCGCCAGGTCACGCACTACGCCGGCGACGACGGCATGCCGCTCGCGGCGTTGAAGCTCACGCCCGATGGACGCGCCGCCGTCTATGCGCGGGGCACCGAGGCCAACGCCGCGGGCGAAATCGCCGATCCGACCAGCGGCGTGGAAAAGCGCACCCAGCAGGTCTGGGCGGTTGACGTAGAGAAGGGTGAGCCACGTCTGCTCGGTGACATGGGTTGTGATGAAGAAGGCTGTGAGGACATCCAGATTTCACCGAGCGGTGAATTTGCCGTCTGGTCGGCGAAAAAGCAGATCTGGATCGCTCCCGTCTCCGCAAAAGAGAAAGCCAAGGCGCTGACCTTCGCACGCGGGAACAATGCGCAGCCCAAGTGGTCACCCGACGGCAAGAAGATTGCCTTCGTCAGCAACCGCGGCGATCACAGCTTCATCGTCATTTACGAATTCGGAAAGAATGAACTTCACTACGTTTCACCCAGTGCTGACCGGGATGGTTCGCCGCGCTGGTCGCCGGATGGGAACCAAATTGCGTTCATCCGTCTGGTCGGCAAACAGATGAAGCAGCCCTTCATCCCACTGACTCCCCTGCCCTGGTCGATCTGGGTGTATGACGTGGCAAAGGATTCGGGACGTGAAATCTGGAAGAGCGGATTAGCGCTCGACGATTCGCTGCCAGGATTAACCGCCGACGGGTCGTTTCAGTTTGCCGCGAAGAATCGGATTATCTTTTCGTCGGAGCAGGATGCATGGAATCACCTCTATTCGGTCGCGACGTCAGGCGGAGCGGCGACCCTACTTACTCCCGGAAAATTCGAAACCGAAGATGTCACGCTGAGCGCCGACCGCAACTCGGTCATTTATTCCTCGAATCAGGATGACGTTGACCGGCGTCATCTATGGAAGGTAAACGTCGAAGGCGGAACTCCAGCGGCCATCACTCGCGGCGAGACGATGGAATGGTCGCCTCTCGAAGTCGCCGGTAAAGTCGTTTGCATCGGTTCCACTGCCACCACACCGGCCATGCCGTATGTGGTCACGTCGCAAGGCCGCGACATGATTGCCAAGAGCGCGCTGCCCGCGGACTTTCCCTCCGCGCAACTCGTCACGCCGAAGCAGGCGATCTTCAAAGCGGAAGACGGATGGGAGATTCACGGACAATTATTCCAACCCAAGCAAGGCGGCCGCAGGCCCGCGCTCATTTTTATTCACGGCGGATCGATGCGGCAGATGATGCTCGGCTTCCACTACATGGACTACTACCACAACGCCTACGCGATGAATCAGTACCTGGCGAGCCGGGGATATGTTGTGCTGGCGGTAAATTATCGAACCGGCATCATGTATGGCCGCCACTTCCGCGATCCGGCCGATGGCGGACCTCGCGGTGGAGCGGAGTACAAGGACATCGTGGCCGCTGGGCACTATCTGCAAACCCTGCCAAATGTCGATCCGAAAAGAATTGGATTGTGGGGCGGATCATATGGCGGCTATCTCACTGCCATGGGCCTGGCCCACAATTCAGAATTGTTTGCCGCTGGAGTCGATTCTCATGGCGTCCACGACTGGTCGGCTTTTGGCGAAGAGTTTCCGAAGGACGCTCCCGATCGCGAAGCTGCTTTGAAGCTGGCGTTTCAGTCGTCTCCGAATGCGGCGATTGCCACGTGGAAGTCGCCCGTGTTGCTGATTCACGGCGACGACGACCGAAACGTGGAGTTCTCCCAGACCGTCGACCTGCTGCAACGTTTGCGCGCGCAGAACGTGCACGTAGAGGAACTGATCTATCCCGATGAGATTCACGATTTCCTGATGTGGAAGAGCTGGATCAAAGCATATGGAGCGACGGAGGAGTTCTTTGGGAGACAGCTGAAGTGAAGAATTGGTAATCGGGTAATTTGTAATTGGTAATTTAAGAGCCGCCGCGGCGTGCGTTTTTTCAATTACAAATTACAAATTACCCAATTACAAATCACCCAGCGCCTGCCTAACTCTCGCCCAGGTCACCTCCAGCGCCTCCGGCAGCACCCGTGTTTCTCCAATGACACTTACAAAGTTCGCATCGGCCACCCAGCGTGGGAGGATGTGCATGTGGATGTGTCCAGCCACGCCCGCACCCGCCGCTTTCCCCAGGTTCATCCCGAGGTTGATGCCATCGGGCCGGTAGAGTTCGCGCAGGACCACTTCCATACGTTGGGTGAGGGTCATCATTTCCTGCGCGGCGTCGGCGGGAAGTTTGTGGAGTTCGTCGAGGTGAGCGTAAGGCACGATCATCACGTGGCCATTGGTGTAAGGGAACGTATTCAGGATCACATAGCAATGTGTGCCGCGATGGACGATGCGGGCCTTCTCATCCGTCTCCTGGGGAGCATTACAGAAGATGCAGCCAGTGGCTGGAGCAGCGCCGCTGACGTAGGCGTAACGCCACGGAGTCCAGAGAGTGTCCATGGGGGCAGGGTAGCAGAAAGGTCAAAGGTGAGAGGTCAGATTGCAGAGGTGAAAACCGTCCTCACTGAAAGCCTCTACCTCTGCAATCTGACCTCTGACCTCTGACCTGGATCTTAACCTCTGCAATCTCACCTCTCACCTCTGACCTCAGGTAACCGTTACCGGGTCGCTGGGAATGTAAAGAAACGGTAAATTTCTTCGCCGGACAGCCAGAAGGCCGGTTTCGGGTTTGACACTGTTCGGAGGCGATTGCTATAGTCCATAGAGTCCCCTTTGGACGCGGGTTCGAAGCGACGTTCCGGCAAGCTGGGATTGTCCTAGGGTCGTCCGCCAGGACGGCCTCAACACAACCTTGAAGACCACGCCAGCAGTCCGCTACACCACTTCCCGCATCCGTCGCGCACCGAAGTGTGCGGCACGCCAGAGAGGCTAATGACTTTGTTTGACGACAACACAGCCCGCAACCTTGAACCCATGACAAACGCTACCGAAACCTTGATCGAAACCCCGACCAGCAGCCCGGCCGCAGAGGAACACACCGCGCCCGTACAACCCGAAACCGCATCTCAGCCCGCAGTTGCGTCTGCATCGGATGCGTCCGATTCGCAGGCCTCCGCCCCAGATACTGGGGGAGCAGCCAACAGCGACGACTTCGCCACCGCCCTGGAAAACTTCACCACCGAATCCGAGGAAGCGGCCGGCGAAGATAACGTCATCCACGGCACCGTGGTGAAGCTGACCGCCACCCACGTGGTGGTGGATATCGGCGCCAAGTCCGAAGGGATGGTGCCGATCGCGGAAGTGCAGGATCACGAGGGTAAGCCCAAGTTCCAGCCCGGCGATCCCATCGACGTGATGCGCGAAAAGGGTTATACGGACGACGGCTACGCCAATCTCTCGCACCAGAAAGCGGCACGGTTGCGCGCGTGGGATGACATCGAGAAGGCGTTCAACGAGAAGAAGCCGATCAAGGGCATCGTCGTGGACCGCATCAAAGGCGGTTTGACGATCGACATCGACGGCGCGCAAGCATTTCTGCCGGGCTCGCAGGTGGATCTGCGGCCGGTGCGCAATCTGGACGGCATGAAGGGCCAGACTATTGAAGTCGCCATCATCAAGCTGAACAAGAAGCGCGGCAACATCGTGGTCTCGCGCAAGCAGCTTCTGGAAGAAGAGCAAACCGAAAAACGCGGCGCGACGCTCGAACACCTGGAAGAAAACGCGATCCTCACCGGTGTGGTGAAGAACCTGACCGAGTACGGTGCGTTCGTCGACATGGGTGGCATCGACGGCCTGCTGCACATCACCGATATGTCATGGGGACGCCTCACTCATCCCCGCGATTTGGTGAATGTGGGCGACCAGATCCAGGTCAAAGTTCTGAAGTACGACAAAGACAAACAGCGCGTGTCGCTGGGCTTCAAGCAGTTGACGCCCGACCCGTGGCTCGACGCGGAGCATCGCTATCCGGTAAGCGCGCACGTTGCCGGACGCGTGATCAGCGTGACCGACTACGGCGCGTTCGTGGAACTGGAGCAGGGCATCGAAGGCCTGGTCCACGTGAGCGAAATGACCTGGTCGAAGCGGATGAAGCATCCGTCGAAGCTGGTCAACGTGGGCGACCATGTGGACTGCGTGGTGCTGAGCGTGAATCCGACCGAGCGTCGTATCTCGCTGGGCATGCGGCAACTGGCGTCGAATCCATGGGACACGCTGCACGATAAGTATCCCGTGGGTATGTCGGTTGAAGGCAAGGTTCGTAACCTGACTGAGTTCGGCGCGTTCATCGAGATCGAAGATGGCATCGACGGCCTGGTCCATGTGAGTAACCTGAGTTGGACCAAGCGCGTGAAGCATCCTTCGGAAGTGTTGAAAAAAGGCGACAAAGTAAAAGCCATCGTTCTGGCCATTGAGCCGGATAAGCGTCGCTTGTCTCTGGGTGTGAAGCAGCTTCAGCCCGACGTGTGGGACAGCTTCTTCGCGCAGCATCGCGTGGGCGACATTGTCCACGGCAAGGTTCTGCGGGTTGCAAACTTCGGCGCATTCGTCGAGATTGCCGATGGGATCGAAGGCCTCTGCCACAACTCCGAAGCGGTGGACGACAAGGGCCAGCCGGTGGCGCTCGAACCGAACGCTGAGTTCGACTTCAAAATCGTCAAGATGAATCAGGAAGAGAAGAAAGTCGGCCTCAGCATTAAAGCCGTGGGCGAGGAAGCTTCCCGTCAGGAAGTGGAGTCCTACAAACAGCCGGCGGCGTCTTCCACCAGTTCCACCATTGGCGAACTGATTTCCTGGAAGCGGGCGGGCGGGGACAACAACTAACTTCCACTCCGCGGATCAACGCGGACTTTCGCGGATCAATTCAAATGAGGAAGGCCGCCAGGAATGGCGGCCTTTATTATTGGCCGGTGTTGCTCGTGTAGCGCCGGCATCTTGCCGGCGAGACGGCGGCGCTACTTCTGAAGGCGCTAGGCCGTTCCCTGCGCCCGCGCTAATTTCACTTCCACCTGCTGCCGTTCCTGGTCGCTGACCTGAAACAACTGTCGAGGCCGCAATCCCATCTGACGGGCGAGAAACACTTCGGGGAGTTGGGCGATGCGGCTGTTGTAGTGGGCGACGTCGTCGTTGAAGAACTCGCGGCGGTCGGCGATGCGTTCTTCCAATTCTGAAATGCGTTTCTGCAGAGCGAGGAAATTCTGGTTGGCTTTGAGATCCGGATAACGCTCCGCCACCGCAAACAATGTATGCAGCGCTCCAGTCAGCCGAAGATCCGCTTGCGCTTTCTGGGGAATGCTGGCGGCTCCAATCGAAGCGGTGCGCGCCAGTGTGACGGCTTCCAGCGTCTGGCGCTCGTGGTCCATGTAGCCTTTGACGCAGGCAACCAGGTTGGGAATCTCGTCGTGGCGCTGCTTAAGCAGGACGTCAATATTCGCGAAGGCGCGGTCGTTTTCGTTCCTTAATCCGACCAGTTCGTTGTAGAGGATGACGGCGTAGATCACCGCTCCGGCCAGAAACAGCGCAACGGTGGCGAGGGTGAAGAGCGTCATGGCGTCTTGTGGAAATGTAGCGAAAGCGCGGGAGGGGAACAAGTTACTGCCGAGTGACGCGCACGCCGACGTAGCGCCGGCACCTTGCCGGCATTTTCTTGCGGGATAACGTGCAGTTGGCCGCCACAGTGGGGAGCAGGCTTCGCCTGCTTTCGGGCCGGCGGGACGCCGGCGCTACGGTCGGCGACGGGCGACGGAGTTATGGTTGTGGGAGGGCAAGCGTTACTTCGTGGCGATCTTTAGATTGATGGAAACTTGCGGACGGTCGTCGAATTGGCTGACGGTCTTGACGTCGCTCTTGCGGCCGTTGAGTTGTGCGTAGACTTCGTAGTCGAGATTCGGCTGGAGAGCCGGGAAACGGTACGTACCGTCCTGGCTGACGATGTAGGTCTTTACCGAACGCGTGCGCGAGTTGGTCAGATAGACCACCGCGTTGGGCAGGGGGCTGTCGGCCTGATCCATCACTTTGCCCGTGAGCAGACGTGTATTGTCCGCCTTGGGGCGGTTGCCAAACTGCGGAGGCGGCGCCGCCATCACCAAAGCCGAGAACAGAAGCAGAAGCGAAGTCGCGATGATCATCTTCTTCATAGTGGCCTCGATCCCAGATTCCCCAACTATTACCCTACCAGATTAGATGCAAGCCGATATCTAAACGCTCGTCGTTGGCGATGTGGACGGTTACGTCAGTACCAAACTTTAACTGCTTGCCAGAAGGCAACTTATAGTCTTTCAGGTCGGGCCAAACCACGTAGTCGGCTTGGCCGGCGGGAACGCGCTGGGCAAATTCTCCACGACGGTCGGAAATGAGTTCCCAGCGGGCCTTTTTCTGGCCGGCAGGTCGGATCTTGACTTTCACGCCATAGATCGGCCGCCCATCGGGATCAAACACCGTCCCAAAGATCAGCGCGTAAGGCTTCTCTTTTTCCGGCGCACTTTTCGGCGCTGGGGCGGGCCAGCTGTGGGCCGCGAACAGCGCACCAAGAAAGACAAAGAGAACGACGACTGCACGGAGAAGCAGGCGCGGGCAGGCGGGGAGATGGGAAGCAGGCTTCAGGCGTCGTCCCCGTCGTCGGTGTCCTTGACGACTTTTTCCTCGTCGTCGTCTTCGTACACTTCCTCGTCCACCGGTTTCAGTTCGAGGGGGTTGGCAGTGACTACTTCAAAGTCGCTGCCACACTCCGG
>JAYTFO010000053.1:0-2570 GCA_043734305.1 Acidobacteriota bacterium
GTTTGTTTTCCTGAATCTACATATGGACCGCCTGATGATTTACAATCTGAGGCCATTACCCAAGCGGGACGGGATGGAGGCCAAGGCTATGGATGTTCCGAAGACGGGCGATTTTGCCCACATCGGCAAGTCGGTGGTGGTCAAAGGAGATCTCTCCGGCTCCGAAGACTTGTATGTGGATGGGAACGTCGAGGGCAGCATCGAGCTGCGCAACAACAGCCTGACGGTGGGGCCGAATGGAAAAATTAAAGCCACGGTTAGCGCTAAGACAGTTGTGGTGCTGGGGAAGATCGAAGGCGCCGTCACCGCTTCGGATCGCGTGGAACTAAAGAAGTCAGCGATTGTGAACGGCGACATTACGACTCAGCGCATCGCGATTGAGGAAGGCGCCGCCTTCCAGGGCAAGGTTGATATTCAGAGGGAATCCGGAAAGGCCGCGTCGTCGTAGGTGCGGCGCATGATGTTTTGGACGTAGTGTATTGATGGCATCGGTTGCTCATAACGTGATGAGATTTTTTCGGGGCTCTTCGGACCAGGTTTCGGTTCCCGCCGTTCCGCAAAAACGGAGCCGCCGCTCCAGCGGCATGGCCGAAATTTCGCGCCTGCTGAACTCAGACGACTCTCTGTGCGTACTCGATCTGGGCTCGACCTCCGCCAACAACATCCGTTTTCTTACATCCAAAGGGCATAAGAACTACAGCGAAGACCTGCTCCAGGCTTCGCTCGATCCCGAAATCCACGTGAAGAACGAAGCCGGCCAGTTGGTTGCCGACGACCAGAAGTTTCTCGCAGAGAACCTGACTTATCCGAACGGATTGTTCGACGTCGTGCTGTGCTGGAACCTTCCCGACTACATGGAGGAGAGTCTGGTCAAGCCGACGATTGATCGTCTATGGTCGATGATGAAGCCGGGTGGGCTGCTGCTGGTCTTCTTTCACACGCGCGACGCCGGTCCGGACGCACCCTGCTACCGCTTCCACATCACGGGCACCGACATGCTGGAAATGCAGGAAGTACGACTGGCGGCAAAAGGGGACAAGCAGAGTCCGCGACTGCAGCGGGTTTTCAACAATCGCAATATTGAAAACCTTTTCCGCGATTTCGCTTCCATTAAATTCTTCCTGGCGCGCGACGCCATCCGTGAAGTGCTGCTGGTGCGCTGAAGGGCCCGGCCCCGCGTATCATCGTAAGGAAGTTCTGACTGAGCCTTTTGCAGTCCTCTGTGTCCTCTGTGTCCCCTGTGGTTCAGGCTCTTTCGTTCAGCGCCCTCGATCGGGTCGCCGCCACCAGATAGTGTGCCAACTGCGGGCTCCGTTCGCAGACCGACAATGCCGCCACGCGCAGGCCTCGCGGAAACCCAAGGAATCTTCGCAGTAGAGAAGAGTTCCGGTATACGGGAGCCAACGAGCGTCGATAGGCGCGTGCATAGTCGTCAAGTGATTGTTTGAGGCTTGTTAGTCCTTCAAAAAAACTACTGAGATTGCCGGCCGCTAGATTGCCCCCGCGCAGCGCCAAAGAGATGCCGTCGCCGACAAATGGGTCGACGAAGCCGGCAGCGTCACCAACATTGAAAACGTTGCCGGAGACCGGAACCGGATCTCGCAGGATCACGGGAAACGTGGAAACCGGCGCAAAGGTCGCAGTCCAGGATCGGCTGCGTTCGGCGAGCAACGGGTGACGGCCGAGAACTTCTTCTAGCGTCGCGGCCACCTCCGGGCGAACGAGAGCGCAAGCGTTGAGGACAGTCGTTCCATCCGGAGCGCGCACCGGTTGCACACCGCAATACCCGCCGTCAAAAAAATAAAGATCGACGCTGGGGTCAGTGTCGCCGTAAAAATGGGCTTTGATTCCGAGCCATCGAGTACCGTTGGCGGCGTTACCCGTCTTCAGGTTGGACCAGCGGCCGGTGGCATTGATGACGGCGAGTCCGCGAAGTTCTCCCGCCGAGGTGGCGACGCGAATGGGACCATCGCCCTCAATTTGCTGCACAGTTGTTTCCTGCAGGGCAGTGACGCCCGCCTTCTCCGCGGCACACCAGAGTGCCTGGTCGAGATCGTAACGGGCAATACTTGCCGCAGACGGCTTGACCGGGACGGGAACGATGCGTCCGTCCAGAAACAGTCGTGAGTCTGTTATAGGCAGCGATCGTTGGAGTAAGTCCCGATGCGAATCACCCAGCAGCCACTTCAGCAAAGTCAGCGACTCGGTGGAAACAAATTCTCCGCAAACTTTGTGACGCGGAAAACGTCCCCGTTCGAGCAGGAGGACGCGCGCGCCCGCACGTGCGGCGGTGATGGCAGCCGATGTTCCGCCCGGACCGCCGCCGATCACGAGCAGATCGTAGTCGCGATTCACGCCTTCCACGCGATGATCCCCATTCGATAGAGGTAGTGCCTGGAGATTTGAAGGGGTTGCGGAGTGAAAGGTTGCAGCAATTCGAGAAGTTCGCCGGGCGTATACGCTTGCCGCACCGAAGCGGGAGCGTCGTTGCGAGTGATCCGGCTGCGATAAAGAGGAAATCCGGCGTAGGTCAATGCCAGATGCACGGGATCGCGAACGAGATCGTTGAT
>JAYTFO010000054.1:0-6597 GCA_043734305.1 Acidobacteriota bacterium
GGCACCGAGTTAGTATTCGCAAAAGGCGGCAGTTCTGTGTCTTCACCGCCGCATCCGATGAAGATGTAGAGCATGAAAAATAACAAACACGACATGATGGCCATGGCACCGACGGTGACCGGTCCGCAGATGATCGCGATGACGGTGTTAACACTAGTCTTCCTCGCGACGGGTGTGTTTATCGCCGCGTTTTGCGGCGATTTTTCAATGCGCCCCGGTCAGACGATGGAAATGCCCGCTACTCCGCGTGCAGGTCAGCCGTAACCGGCCCAAAGCAAGGTTGATTTGATTATGCTGCGCTGTCACGCTCTGCGAATGAACAAGGGAGCGGCCGCGTATCTAATTTGCGTTCTATTGTCTATCGCGTCTGCCGCGAATGCTCACGACACCTGGCTGGTTCCTGATCAGTTCCAAGTTGCAACAAAAACGATTGTCACGCTGAACCTTACAAGTGGCATGGCGTTTCCGGATCTTGAGACTGGGCCAAAACGGGATCGTGTCGAAGCGGCGCGGTGCCGACTGGCAGGTGGCACCACCGATATTTCCGATATCTCGGCTGGACCTAAATCGCTGGTATTTAAAACTGAGCTTTCGGAGTCGGGCGTCGCTACAATCTGGGTGAAGCTTCCTCCGAAATCGATCGAGCTTAAGCCTGAAGAAGTGAAGGAGTATCTGGAGGAAGTAAGTGCGCCCGAATCCTTGCGCAAACAGTGGGCAGACATGAAGGAGCCGAAACGCTGGCGCGAATCCTACACCAAGCATCCGAAGTCGTTCGTGCGTGTCGGCGATCCCAGATCAGATCAATCATGGAAGGATCCAGTCGGTGCCTTCCTTGAGATAGTCCCAGAACAAGATCCTACCGCACTTCGAGCAGGTGAAGATTTTTCCGTTCGAGTCATAAAGGACGGCGCGCCCTTCGCGGATTTCGCTTTGAACGCAGTCAGCGCAGGCGAGAAGAAAGGTGAGACTCATCGAACGGACAGTGCCGGCCGTGTGACCTTTCGATTAAACAAAGCTGGACGCTGGCTTCTGCGCGGGACGGATATTCGTAAGTCGAATCTCCCGGAAACAGATTACGAAAGTGACTTTGCGACCTTGACGATAGATGTCGGCCAGAAGTGATGGTCATCGCTCAAGAACCACTACCAACTCTATGAAAATCAAGCTACTTAAATTCGGCCTGCCGAACACAGCTGGCATTATGATACTCGCGCTAAGCTGCTTTTCTGCAGGAGTCTTCGCAGCACCGGTGCCTTCAGGCGCTACGAACGGCGATACCGCGCTCAAACAGCAGATCGCCGAACTTCAAGCTAAGACCAGGCAGTTGGAGGCCGCGCTTTCCGCGAAAGGTCCAGGTGGTAGTCCGTCGCCAGGAATGCCCGCAATGAATACGAACGCTGCACCGAGCCCTGCTGCTTCCATGCCGGGTATGCCAGCCGCAGTGGCCGGCAACTCAGCGGCCATGGGCGGAATGCCGATGAGTCCGCCTGCTGGCCCACCGATGCCGGGCGGCGGAATGGGCGGCATGATGACCGGAATGATGGGCATGATGAATCAGATGATGGGGATGGGCGCGATGCCAGCCGCGTCCCCGGGAATGGCAATGTCACCACCAGCGATTCCGCAAACTGCGCTACCGGGATTTCCGGGCGTTTCGCATTTGTATCACATCGGCAGCACCGGATTTTTTCTTGAGCACGCGCAACACCTCAACCTCTCGACTGACCAACAAACCGCGCTCACGAGAATCAAAGACCAGGCACTTGCGGCGAAAACGGCAACTGATCGGCAGATTGAGCAAGCTGAGCGCGACATGGCGGCGCTGACTTCTGCCGACCAACCAGATGCCGTGAAGATTGAAGCGAAAGTGCGCGAGATCGAAAAATACCGCACTGACGAGAGGCTCGCCTTCATCCGATCGGTTGGTGAAGCGGCGAATCTGTTAACGGGCGATCAACGCAAGCTCTTGATGGGCGGCGCGACGCAATCCGCAGCTCCATCCCCGTCCGCGACACTGGCTCCCATGTCGGATATGTAGCGTTGGCGCGAAAGCGCCAAAATCTTATGCTGACGCAAGTCACTCGCGCAATTCTCATCGCCCTCCGCCTGGCGATTATCGTGGGCATCGGCGCATCGACTACGATTAGCCAAGCGCTCGCGCAAACCGCCGAGGAACACGCCAGTCATCATCCGGACCAAGCGGCGGCGGCGCCTGAGCCCGGTGCGTCACCAGCTCCAAAGGCCCCGGGGATGATGGATGGAATGGGAGCGATGATGAAGGGGATGGGAGCGCCTCCACCAAAGGAACTTTATCCCACGCTCATGGAGCTGCCGGCGATCTCCCCCGAGCATCGCAAACATATCGAGGAGCAAGCGGACCAGCGGATGCGCACAGGCAGCGTCATGATGGCAAAAGCAATGGACACGCTAAATGACGGCACCCAGTCGGGTGACTTCGCTGCGATGCAGGATGCGGCCGCGCGATTGCGCGAAGGCATCGGGCAAATGGAGAGCGGGATTGCGGCGCACCGCGCGCTAGCTGAAGGAAAGGCGCCGCGCGAGATCGCGCTCGCCTGGTTTAAGCGCGAGATGAACCTCTCTTTATCTGCAACGCCGGTAGCGCATGGGATCTTCGGGGTTACGCCATTCCATCTCTTCACGATGGTTTTGCTCGTCGCTTTCGCGGTGGCGATGATCGCCATGTACTTCTTCAAGATGCGCCGAGCCGCAGCGCTCTTCGGGAGGATCGAAGCTCATAAGGGAGGGCCGCCACCGGGAGCGGCACCGGAGCTTAGTGGCGGAAAGAGTCCACCACCGCGTGACGAGCCACCGTCCGATGACAAACCGAAGCCACCGGATACGCCGCCGCCGCCTCCGCCACCAGCCACACCGGCCGCTTCAGTCCCTCCAGCGTCCGATCCTTCGCCGAAGTCGGCTGCGGTCGTTGTCGCTAAGCCGAACTCACCGACGCCTTTGACTGCGAACTGGCGAGGACAGCTACGCATAGGAAGCGTTATTACCGAAACGCCGAGCGTAAAAACGTTTCGACTTCTGCCTTCGCCTAACGAGAATTATATTCCTTTCACTTTTGTGCCCGGCCAGTTCCTCAACCTCGCGTTCTGGATCGGCGGCGCGCGCATGAATCGCTCTTACTCCATCTCGTCGTCCCCGACACAGCGTGGTTACGTCGATCTGACGGTGCGGCGTGAGCCACGCGGCGCCGTGTCTCGTCACATTCTTGATCTGCTGAAAGTCGGCGACCGAATCGAAGCAGGCGGACCGGTCGGACGATTCACTTTTAACGGAACGGAGGCGGATAGCATTGTTCTCATCTCCGGCGGCGTCGGTATCACGCCGATGGTAAGCATCACTCGTTATCTAACGGAGCAATCCTGGCCCGGAGATATCTTCTTCATCTATACGTGTCGCACTCCGGCCGATTTGATTTTCGCGAATGAAATCGCTGCGCTTCAAAGCCGCAATCCGAAGCTACGCGTCGCAGTCACGATGACTCGCGCAGAAGGGACAGACTGGAAAGGCCCGCGAGGACATCTTACGAAAGAGTTGCTGACGCAGACGGTTCCCAATCTGGCGTCGCGCAGAATTCACATTTGCGGCCCGCCGTCCATGATGGACTCGACGAAAGCCCTCCTTACCGAGCTGGGAGTTCCGCCCGACCAGGTGAAGACGGAAGCATTCGGCACACCCAAGCCTACTCCGGCCGCCGCGGGGACGACCGCGAAACCAACTGCGCTCGCGACTGGTCCGGTTGTGACGTTTTCGAAGAACAACAAGTCCTCCAAAATTCACGTTGACCAGACTATCCTCGAACTCTCCGAAGAGCTCGGGATCGGAATCGAATTTTCCTGCCGCGTTGGCACCTGCGGCGTGTGCAAGGTGAAGATGACTTCCGGCGAAGTCGACATGGCGGTCGACGATGCTCTCGATTCTGACGATAAGACAAACGGAATCATTCTCGCCTGTCAGGCAAAGCCCAAGGGCGCCGTCGCAGTGGAGGCATAGCGATGAAGGAGCGGGAGCGCATCGTCGTTACCGGTGTCCTCGCCGTTTTGCTGTTCGCCTGGCTCGGCTTCCTCGTTCACCGCTCGCCATTGTTTGCGCGCACCAAAGTCGGGACCGCGTTCGGCATCGCCGGCGCCGTTCTTATGCTCGTTCCGCTCGCTTACATGCTTATAAAGCGAGTGTCTTTTCTACACGCCCACGCTTCCTTGCAGTCGTGGCAAACAGCGCACGTTTACGCGGGCATCTTCGGTCCGCTGCTGGCGATCATTCACACGGGCCACAAGTTCGACAGCATGCTCGGTATCTCGCTAACGGCCGTCATGCTTCTAGTCGTCGTTAGCGGGTTTGTCGGTCGTTATCTCCTCAGCTTCGAAACCCACGAGATCAAAGACAAATTGCTCTTGTTACAGACTGCCCGGGGCGATCTGGATAATGCGTGGGGGGCATTCGAAAATTCGCCTCCGGAATTGCGAGCCATGCCGAAGGCGCCGCGAATCATTGCTGGCCTGGCGTCGTTAGGATTTGGACTTCCCTTCCCTGGGCCGGCTGGTGCGGTCATAACCACCGCTGAATCCGTAGCTGACCTGGAGTACGCAGTCCGGACGCACGAACTATTTAAAGGCTGGTGTAGCTCATGGCTGAAAATGCACCTTGTTCTTTCCTTCGTCCTCTACGCTCTGCTCGCGCTACACATCTGGGCTGAAATCCATTTTGGATTGAGGTGGCTTTCTTGAAGCTGCGACGAGCCTTCCTCTTCGCGGTTTTCACCTTTGCGATATTTGCCGCAGGTTTCTTTTTATTTTCACCTCGGCATCGAGGAAGAACGGCGACCGCTATTCTCTCGCCCGTTTCGTGGCAGCACGCGGTCGTGCCCGGAGAGCTTTCCTCGCCGCATGCATTCCTCGAGAATAATTGCGCCGCCTGTCACACGTCGTCGAAGGGCGTCGAAGCGCAAAACTGCATCGTCTGCCATGCTAACAATCACACCCTTCTCGAGCGCCAGCCGACGGCCTTCCACGCGAACATCAGCTCATGCACGGCCTGTCATCTCGAACATCAGGGACGAATTCCGAATACCACAAAAATGGATCACGTCGCCCTCGCCGAAATTGCGCTCAAGCAGGTGAAGAGCGAGTCACGCCCCACCCAATCTGACATCGAGCAGATTAAAGTCTGGCTGGCAAACGAAGGTAATAACCCTCAACCCGACAATCCTCACCTCCAAACCAAAGAAGCGCTCTTAAACTGCGCGACCTGTCATCAGACCAAGGACCGGCACGTCGGTCTGTTCGGCACCGATTGCGCTTCCTGTCACGGAACCTCGAAGTGGACCGTCGCCGAGTTCCGGCACCCCGCGGCCACCTCGCAGTCTTGCGCCCAATGCCATCAAGCGCCGCCCAGTCATTACATGATGCACTTTAATATGGTCTCAAAAAAGATCGCCCGGCAGGAAGATTCGCAGGTAGCGGGATGCTGCGGGCCGACTGAGGTTAATCAATGTTATCGTTGCCATCAGACGACTTCGTGGAACGACATTAAAGGTGTTGGGTGGTATAAGCATCACTGAAAACTTGTGGAACGTCTTCGCTCGCTTGTAGAAATTGCAGGAACGGTTCTCGACGCCGCTGGCGTCATCGTCGTTGTGGGAGGCGCCGTCGTTGCCACAGCTAGAATTTTACTCCAACGCCAGCGGCGCGCGGGCGAATATTACCGCGGTTACCGTCAGGACCTCGGGCGCGCAATTTTGCTCGGCCTCGAGTTCCTTATAGCTGGCGACATTGTTCGGACGGTAGCGGTTGCGCCCACGCTTCAAAATGTCCTCGTGCTCGGGTTGATTGTTCTCATCCGAACCTTTCTCAGTTTGTCGCTCCAACTGGAAATCGAGGGGAAACTACCCTGGCATCGCAAGGGTTCCGCCAGGGAGTCTCGCACTCCCTAATGCGACATAAACATCAGCGTCATTGAACTTGGTAGCTATTAAAGTCTGACGCCGACCAAGCAAGCGCGGCCGTTGATTCGTAAAAGTGCGAGCGTCTTCTGGCACCCCGAACCCAGCCGTGAGGTGTAAACGGGCCGAATCAATAGTATGAACTCAAGCTCAGAAGATAGAATTGAAGGCACTGCCAAGGAAGTGGTGGGCAAAATAAAAGAGGAGACGGGAAAAGCGATCGGAAACCCTGATCTGGAAGCGCGTGGCACCGCCGAAAACGTGGAAGGCAAAGTGGAGAATAAAATTGGCGACGTGAAGAAAGTCTTTGGTCAGTAAGAAGCCTAGCCGTTTCATTAAAGACAGTGAACGCTCCGCGGCGCAAAGGCGCGGGCCGTTTGTTTAGGCGACTTGCGGCTGTGCCGATCAGCAATCGCTGGGACTTAGGAGTAGATTCTATGAAGCGACTCTGTTCGATTGGACTGATCACTGGCGCTCTTTTACTCACTTCGGCTCTCGGCGAGACGACTGACAGCGGTTCGGTCACAACTGTCGTGGCCGCATTCCACGAAGCACTCCGTGTTGGCAACGCAAAGAGCGCGATGGAATTACTTGCACCGGACGCCATTATCCTCGAAAGCGGCGGC
>JAYTFO010000055.1:0-3627 GCA_043734305.1 Acidobacteriota bacterium
CTCCGGCACAAGTACCTCCGGCAATTCCCGGCGTACCAGGTTGCGCTCCACGGGGCTGTCATCGAAAAACACGAGCGAATCCAGGCCGATATTCAGCGATTCGGCAATGCGTCTCAGGTTATCCGGTTTGGATTCCCAGTTGGCTATGAACATTGCGAAATCGTCCTCTTTCAAAACCGTCTCCGGATGCTGGCGAAAGACTGAGAGCGCATCCTCCGGATTATTCTTCGAGCAGACCGCGATCAGAATTCCACGCTGACGCAAACCGAGCAGATATTGCTGGAATACGACGAATGCCTCGCCTTCGGCATCACCGCCGAGCTGGATGCCGTTCAAGCCGTCTTCGCCGATAACGCCGCCCCACAGCGTGTTGTCTAGATCCAAAACGAGACACTTGAAACTGAGCCCGCATAGTGTGCGGATCAGCGTTCCAAGGCGACGTACCATCGCCGGAGCAGCGGCTGAAGAGGGATATCGTTTGGCCGTGATCCACTCTGTGGGATCGCTCCAATTTGTTTTGGAGATTGTAGCGGCAACCTGTTCAAGGTCAAATACCAGGACCCCGGAATTTTCCGCTTCATCCCAAAGTTCTAGATTCAGCCTCGACAAGACACGGGCACGCCCTCCGGCGAGCGCTGCACTGAGGCGTCCACGCGGATCGATCTCCGGCACTTCGAAATTCATCTGAATCACCGCGGCCCCGAAACGGTCCTGTGCAATCTTCCAAAGAGATTTAAACGAGTCGATGATCGCCCGAACGTCTTGGTCGGGCTGGGCTGATTCATCCGGCAAGCCCAGCGAGTGCCAGGGCACTGCGAGCACAATTACGTTCGGTGAAAACTCAGTCAAACGGGACTGAGGGTCGAATAACTCGTTTTGATATTGGTTGTAGCCGCCGGTGAACGTCTCGCACGCTATGCCCATTCCGTAAAGCACGGGACGAAGGAGAGGGGTCCAAAACTCGAGTGTTCCGCCGCCAAGCACAGCGATCCTGCGCCTTTCCCTACACGCAGAGGAAGCCACCGCGCCGAGTTCCGGGATCAGTTTGCCGATGGCCAGAAGAGTCTGATTTGTCTTAGCCGCTTGGGCAGCGCCGCGCAGCGGTTGCAATGCGTCTTCTTTTCGGCCAGCGCGAATCGTTGTTCGCGCCAGCGCGAGCAAGCGCAAAGCTCGATCTTCTTCCCAATTCGAATCGTTGATGGATGCCAACAACCGGGAAGCGTCCTCGTAGGCGGCGGCCTCTTCGAGAAGCGCTGAACAGAGCCATTTCGCCGCGGGTGAATTCATCGTGGACAGCCGCTTCGCTCTTTCGACGGCCTCCGGCTTCGGCACTGTTTTCGCATACCGCACTAACAAATGCATATCCCGGCTGTTTAAGGCGCAACGGTCAAACGAGATAGCGGCCTCAATCAACCTTTCCTTTTGGACCGCGTCCTGTAAACGCGACGCGATGGTCAAAGCCGAATGTAACGGCTGATCCAAGAGAGTTAAGAAGGTGACAAGATCGCCCGCCTGTGGAGATAAATGTATCATTGTAATGATTGTACAGATTGGCGAATGTTACTCTCCTGATGTGGAAATCTCTCTCGGAGCTTGAGTAAGTGATGCGGCCGGCAAACTCAGCCGTCCTGGCGAGCTTGCGCCGTGTAACCTGGGCAAAGGTTTGGCGACGGTTTCGAAGGTTGCTATTTCGCGCTGTCGAGGAGCGGATGTATCGACTTTCAGTTAACGACGCCATGGACTTCGAAAAAGTGCCGGAGTTTCGCACCGACTGCTGGGAAGATATCGAACGTTACGTGACACAACCAGGAGAGTCGCTTGCTGCTGTCCTTGAGGATTCGCGTAAGAGGCTAGCTTTGGGAGAGCACGTACTCACACGCGTTGAGGACGGCAAGCTCGCAACCTACGGATGGCTTGTGGAGCGGCAGAAAGAGTGCTTCCTCAATGAGGTGGGGCAGTATTATAAATTTCCGGACGGCTCGGCGGTTATTTATGACTTCTTTACCGTTCCGGAGTACCGCAACAGGGAATTCTACGGCGAACTGCTCATGCACTCGGTCCGGTCTGCCGCCGAGATTGCGGGGACGAAGTGGATCTACATGGCGGCGCGGGCCGATGACAACGTTCCCCGATGGTGGGTCGAAAAGCTGGGAACGGAGTATTGCGGGAGCCTCTACTATCGCCGTGTGCTATGGTCAACAAAGAAGTGGCGGAAGCTTCTGGTTTGAAAGGCGTGCTGTCGTATCAGGACGTCCTGGATCGCTTAGAACAAGCGGATCGCCGGCTTGCCCTTGCCGCATATGTGGTCGAGACGTTACATCCCAGCGCTGCCACAATCGCGGATGACATCCTGAGATTTTGCGCATATCGGTACCCGGGGGTAGACCTCGTTGCCGAATACGTGCTCCGGGCGTCTTACTTGGCAAATCTCCAGAAGCGCTTCGATGCTCAACCTCGAGTGGGAAACCTGGGCGGTCACTCCGCTGTTATTCCCCGCGATCGATACAACATAAGCCTTCTCTTGTCGACTGTCCTCACCAATCACCGATTCGAGATCATGCAGGAGCTGAGGGGATTTCTTTCGCGTCTCGATTCAGGCGCCGGCCGTGTCGCGTCAATTGGCACAGGGACGGGCTTCGAACTCGGCCTTATGTCCTCAAGCCTGCTGCGGAGTGTCGAGATCGAAAGTTATGATATCGACCCTACTGCCAAGGAAGAGGCCCAGAACTATCTGCGCTTCTTCGGGATCGAACGCCCGATCGTGTTCGGAAACGAGTTCCCGCTAGACGCCGCCGATCCAAGTTTTGAGAACGCTTTTAATAGGCTGATCCTGTGCGAGGTGTTGGAACATCTTCCGGACCCGGCGCGCGCTCTGGCAAACGTGAGAGCCTATCTGAACGAGAGCGGACACGCATTCCTCACCATGGCCATTAATATCGCGCAGGAGGATCATATCTTTCTCTACGCGGATATAGAGAGCTGCCGCAGGCAGGTACGCAATGCCGGTCTTGAAATTGTGCGGGAGTGGATTGCGCCGCAGACGGTCACCTTACCGGCTGCTGACCGGGAAAGCGGCTTTTCTAAAGGCAACTATGTGGCGGACACGGTGAAAGTCCGCTAAGTTGACTTAGGATTCTTAATCACGACCGCATGTCCGTTCAGGTTATGTAGGACCAGGCGGTCGCTCTCGGTCAACTGCTCATTAACGTATTTGGTAATGCCCTCACACTCTTTAAATCCGTAATCGTCATAGACGACTATGCCCCCGGGAACCATCCGCTCCCAAATCCACCCCATAACGTCCTTAGCCGACTGATATACATCTACGTCGATATGGCATAACTTGAATCGTGCGCCCGGTTCGAGCAAATGTGCTGTTTCATTGGGAAACACTCCCTTGAGTATCCGCACATTGGTGATGTTGAGGGTTCGGAGCAGGTCTTCGACGATAGCCGGCGAAGTATCGGCATGTTCGCCACCCTTATAGTCCGTATCCTGCGACCCTGCCTTTACGACACCTTCAAATGTATCGCAAAGGTAAACAGGACTATTGCTTCCGGCAAGCAAAGCGCTTTTCGCCATTAGCGCGCCGGTTCCACCACGCCAGACGCCGACTTCCAAGATCGC
>JAYTFO010000056.1:0-7033 GCA_043734305.1 Acidobacteriota bacterium
AGTTCGACCTTGTGTACCGTCGCTCCGGCACGGTCGGCAAGTTGCTCGGCAACATACCCGCCTTCCAGCCCCGCTACTACGTGAAAGCCGTTTGGCCCAATGATTCCCGCCACCTGCTCAATGGAAATATTGGTATTCCCGCCGAGGTACGGAACGTCCCCGGCATAGTGCTCATCGGAAAAGACAAGCCCGACCGTATGTCCATGCCGTTGCAATACCTGGTTGGTGCGCCGCACGCGTGCCTGGAATTCTTCCCGCGGTGCCATGTAGTCGCGGTCAATGGCAGGAGTGTCCTGCAGTACTCGTAAGACCTTATCCAAGTCCTGGCGGTGCGCTTCGAAAGGCGGTTGAGAGTTCATAAGATTGGTCGTTATTTCCCTCGATAGATTTGTTTGCGCTGATCCCTTTGCATTTAACCGCATCACTGAACCATGGCAGTCTTGGGATTAACGTTCCAGCCTTCGACTTCGACGCTGGGTGTCGCTTTGCTCGCATCGCTGGTGCGATAGGTGGCCGTCACCTGTCGCGTCTCTCCCGGCAGCAGGGCGAAGTAGTTGTCCTGCCAGAGCACGGGCAGGATTTCATTTTCGGTCTCGCCGTCACGACTGACTCGGTTGCTCGATGTCTTGTTCACCTTCAGGTGTACGGCAAAGGCCAGGGTTGATGTCGGATTGTGGACGGTGACGGTGGTTGAGCTGTCATCGCCATTGCGTTGGGACCGGGCGGTAGCGACCAGATCGATCCGCGGGAGCGTATTCAGCGCGGTATAGTCTGCGAAAGTCTTGGTGGGGGCCCACGTCGAAATATCGTATTCGCCGGTGGCGTCCTCTTCCTGCCTGGCCCAGTCAATCGTCTCTTCGCGGGTGGAGAGCCAGTAGAAATTTCTGCTCTTTACCTGGCCCGCCGATTCAAGGCTGAGGCTGACGAAGTATGTCCCACTCAGGCCCTGCAAGGCAGGCAGAGTGAACACGCGCGTGCTGCTGTCCGGGCCCGCGTTGATCTCGGCTTCCTTGGAGAATCTTTCGGTCATGTCAAGGTTGTAGACCTTGGCCATGACTTTCAGCCCGGCGAACGGCTGGTAGAAAGAATTCACCACCACCACCGAGCGGTCGTCGTAGGAGTACTGCACGTGCAGCGGCTCGCACGCTTTCTTTACCCCGAAATACGATCCCCCGGGGCGAAGATACCAGTCATACATGTGCCAGATCATGCTGGGCCAGGCGTTGTTCAACATCCACTGAATAATCCCGGTCGAGGTGTATTTGTTACGGCCATACGCTTCCATCATGGCGCGGTGGCCTTCGTAAGCCTGAACTTGGGCCTTCCGTGCGTACTCCTCTACGGAATTCGCCTGTCCATACCGTTGGTTAAGCGCCTCGGTGAAAACATTCAGAGTGTGAGACATGCCGCCGCCGTGGTATTGCCAGACGGAATCAATCGGCCACAGGTGGTCCGGCGGCAACATGCGCCGCAGGCTCTCGATGGGCGGGATGGCAGGGCCCGGGCTGGTCTCGGTATTGAAACCGAACGCGCCTCCGTGAGTTGTATCCACGTACCAGAAGGATGGCGCAACGCACTCGTAAGGCCCGGTCATCTTCACGCCGCTGGGGCCGACCGTGGTGGTCCTGGCCCCGGCCGATGCGACGGAAGGATTTGGCCAGTCCACCTCCTTCAGGATCTGCAAGTACAGGTTCTCAATCCGGGGCGGAGGTGCGAAGTCGCTGCCGTACAACCAGGTGAACACAGAAGGATGGCGCTCCAACCGCCGGATCTGGTCGCGTAGCGAGTCCCCGGCGATACGCTCGTTTTCTTTGTCCCAGGTAGGCCAGTTCTCCCATTGGTCACAACAGCACCAGCCTGCCATAACAAGAATGCCCATCTGGTCGGCGAGATCGAAGAAGTGATCGTTCTCCAGTTTGCCTTCCAGGCGTACCGCGTTGAGGTTCAGGTCGCGCACATAGTTGAGTTCGGCCTGCTGCCTCTCCGGCGAGGAGCGCAGAAGCATGTCGAAGCTGTAACCAGCTCCCCGGATGAGGATATTCTTTCCATTGACCTGAAAAACACGATGACCTCGCTCATCAAGTTTCGAAGTTACCTGGCGAATGCCGAAACGAATGTGAGCCGAATCCGACACTTCCCCGTGGACTTCCACTGCCAGTTCAAGCGGGTAGAGGTCCTGCTTTCCCACCTGGACCGGCCACCACAAGCGAGGATTGGCGACGTTCAGCTGCGGAAATGTCCCCGGTGTGAAGCGGACCACCTGGGTCTCTCTCGGTCCAAGATGTACTGGCTGCTCGAACGCGAGGTTTTCAATGCGCCCCTTCAATACCGCATCGACTGGATGATCGGCGGCATTCGTCAGCTCCGCCCGAACCATCAACGTGGCCTTGTCCGTGGAAGGCAGGTTGAGTTTGGTCAGCACGGCCGGGTAACGCAGAGCGACGGGCCCCGTGGCAGTAATGTGTACGTCGCGCCAGATTCCCATCTCTTTGTCGGCTGGCATGGGAGCCCAGTCGACGAGCGTGATGGCCAGATCGCGCGGCTGAGGAGGAAATGTTTCGACGGCAAGGGAATTGGTTTGACCGGGCTTGGCGGCAGCCGTTACGTCGAAATTGAACAGCCGCCAGGTGCCGGCAAGAGTTTCCGAAGAGGCGACCTGCACACCGTTCATCCACACGTTGGCACGGTAGTTGATGCCATCAAAGCCGAGCCAGAGCGTCTTTCCGCTGTATTCAGCCGGAAGTTTGAACTCCGTGCGAAACCACCAGGGCTGCCGGAAGGGGCTGTTTGGCGGCATCGGGATATTGGAGAAGTCTTCAAATATGGGGTAGGTCGTGCCGGGGATGGATCGCAGGTTCATCCCCGTGTAGGGATCGGGGTACACCTTGTTCTCTACCAGCGCGCTCAGAACCGTTGAAGGAAGCTTTGCCGGATACCAGCCGCGCGTCGAAAAACCCACTGCCGAGATTGCCGCTCCGTCCGCACCCACATCGGCCGAGGGCTGGATGAACCAATTCTCACCCAGTGTTATCTTGGGAGAATCGTTAACTTCAGAGGTGGATGCCGTCGCGATCCCAACCAGAGAGCCGACAAGAAAGCT
This sequence comes from Acidobacteriota bacterium, assembly GCA_043734305.1. GTDB lineage: Bacteria > Acidobacteriota > Terriglobia > Terriglobales > Acidobacteriaceae > Acidiflorens. Next base: position 3,101 of record JAYTFO010000056.1, read on the forward strand.
GACCACAACCAGGAATGAACACCGAACCATGAGTAACGCCCTCGTCGAGTGAACCGGAACGGCACGCGCAATACGCCGGGCACAGAACCAACTGCTACCGCGGTTCTACAATATCATCGGGATCTGTGGAGCACCCAGCGCAAGACTGCTTGAGCGCAAGCACCGCCACGACTCCAAGAAACGTTGTCTTCGCCGCTGTTCGTCCAAGACTCCAAACGGCCTGAAGAACGACGCCGACGACGACCGGCTAGCCACAATCCGAACTTCAAAACCAAATCTTGCTCCATTTATGATCCACGAAACATTCCTAACCCTTACTGAAACCGCTTCAGGTAGCCATCCGTGTCGCGTAGTTTCAGTAACTTACGATCGGACCCAGTGCTTTCACGGCGATAACCTAAGGTCAACGAGCGAGATCAACAAGAAGAATCCGAATGCAACCCAAAAGCTAGGATCTTCGGCATTTCGCAGGAAGTCCTCGTGACTGCAATCGGGCGATCTGGAGGGCTTATCCCAAGTCGAAAGTGTCGATTCGGAAAGTGTTGATGAGTTGATGGAGGAAGGCAACGCATTCGAGGCTGGGATTGTATCGGGCGTCGAAAATTCGAGAGAACGGGGCGGTAGAGAGATTCGCACCCGTGCCGAAGCCGCCGACATCGTCGAGCCCGACCACGCACAAGTTGCCGGGAATTTGATATTCCGCATCGGGGGCAGTCGTCATCAGACGTCCCGGCGGTTCGGTCGTTAACACAATATGAGTTAGGTAGCTCTCCAGCGTCCAACCCCCCAAAGCGAGGGTCCGCGCTCCGCGTGCGTTCAGTTTTGCATGTCCGTCCCGTGCCGTTTCCGTGCCGTTAACACGAACTTGCACCGAACTAGCCGCGTTAGATGCCATCTGCCGCGGTCTAAGTGTATGGAACTACGTCAGGGAGCGTTTTCGAATCCCACTCTCTCCGCCAAGCTATTGATTATAAGCAACTTAGATGACATTTCCGAGGCATGAGTTTCTTGCTGCTACTCTTCTCGTTAGCCTTTAGTATCAGCGACATACAGGTTCCGTCCGCGGAAGGTCCGTGCCAATAAGCCAGCGACGGAGTTTACGAAGTCGCGTCCCACTCACACTTGAGGGCAGAACTATAGAAACCTCTGCCCTGTGACGGAAGGATTCGAAAGTCCTTTGTAGTCGACGATTGATCCTGGTCTTTTTCGTTGCGGTTGTCATTGTCATGCGTTTTTTCGTCGCTCTTCACACCTTCTTGATTGTTCGGCGGTCGATTCTGCCGTTGAAGCTGCTGACGTCGTCTATCTGAAACTTGGCGGTAATCGGATTTTGATCTCAGTGAGGGCAACGAATGGGCACAACAGCCTGCGCGTCTGTCCGTGCACACGGGGGGTGCGCGCAGGCATTTTGGATATCAGTGGATACCTTCGGCACCTTCTCGAACGCCGTTGCTGGCCAACTTCCGGATTGCCGACCTTCCGGGAGTTGGCGCTCAATTCCGTAACACAGGCGCATTTCTGGGTTCTAGTCAGACTTACACAGACTCTTAACTATCGTTAAACTCGAATTGGGAGTATGCCGTCCAGTATTCCGCGCAGTTCGCGCTCAATTGGGTAGAGGCGGGGTCGAAATCGGGCGGGGGATAGGAAGCGGTGATAGAGGCAGTATAAGCGCCGGAGTGAAAATAGACCGCAATTGCCATGTCAGAACCTCCTATTCTGGCGTTCTGCCCTACGGGCCAATCATCCAGCCTTTCCCGGTTGATTCCGGCATACTCTATTGTTTCTTCGCTTCGCCCGACTTAGCACCCTGTCGCGGATCGTCTGTCGGGTTAACGTACTTAATCTCCCACGGACCGGTACCGTGTAACTGGATCACCGTTTCGCCCTTGGCCATCGCATAGTGATGCACCGTTGGCTCAAGGTACGCGAAGCTCCCAGGAGCGAATTCGGTCATTTTCTCCGCGTCGAAACTATCACCCATGCCTACCTTGAAGGCTCCCGAAATCACCGTCACGTGCTCGCGACGCGCATGGTGGTGTGGCGGAAGCTTGTATCCGTCTGGCATCTTCAAACGCATGGTGTAGGCCCCCGGCGCCATTGGATTGCCTTCGAGAACGGACAATTCAGCTCCGGGAGGCAGCGCATTTGGGGCTGCACCCCAGTGAATCGCATCCGGCGTATACGTTCTTACATGCTCGGCTGATTTCTGCGCGACAAGAGTCAGCGCAGCAGTAAACAAGAGCAGCATCGTTCCAATTTGTCTCATGGTCCGCCTCCAAGCGTAGTGATCATACACCTGCCACGCTTCTCTTGCCGTGAGATAGTTAAGCGCATTGTCTTCTCCTCGAATCAAAAGGGACACTCTGACCTCTATTGGAAACCGTCAAATGGAACGGGCAAGGAAGACCTGCTATTTAGTTCCGATTTGGATAAATTTGCTGACGATGTCTCCCGAGATGGGCATTATCTAATTTTTGAGACCGTGAGCGGCTCTGAGCTCTGGGTGCTTCCTCTGATGGGGGAGCGAAAACCAAAGCCCTACCTGCAGACCGAGGCTTATCTGACGCACGCGGTGATTTCACCCGATGGGCACTGGGTCGCCTATTCATCGAATGAGTCTGGAGGCCAAGATATTTTCGTCCAGAGCTTCCCGGAGGCGGGAGCGAAATTCCAGATTTCAAAAGATGGGGGCGATTGTCCCCTCTGGCGAGACGACGGGAAGGAACTCTTTTACTTGGGCGGAAGCAATGGCATCGTGGCCGTTCCCGTGGAAACCAGCCCAACATTCCGCGCCGGCGCCCCACAGACCCTATTTCAGGTACCCCTAGCGAACTCGGCGACACAACCGCGTGCGGTGTTCGCAATCCCGGCGGGCGAACAGCGCATCCTTGTGAATCAAGTTTTGGAAGAGTCCAATCGAACGCCGATCACCGTTGTTGTGAACTGGGCTGCGGAGCTGAAGAGGAAATGACGAGGGCATCAGGCGATTCGATTCTGGGCGGATGACGGGCAAACCTTACCTTACCGATTAGGGAAGGTTTGCCGACCAACCGTCAAGAATCGCCGCATCCGCGCTAACCAGCTTGCAGGCTATAATGGCGCGCAACGCATGGGGCTCACGTCTGGGACCAAACTAGGCCCGTACGAAATTATCTCGCCGCTTGGTGCAGGCGGCATGGGTGAAGTGTATCGCGCCCGCGACACGCGCCTCGATCGTGATGTGGCAGTCAAGGTGCTACCCGCCAACCTGTCCTCTGATCCGTCTTTGCGGCAGCGACTCGAGCGCGAAGCCAAAGCCGTCTCCAAACTTTCTCACCCTCACATCTGCACCCTGCATGACATTGGTCATCAGGATGGCGTGGACTTTCTCGTCATGGAACTGGTCGAGGGGGAAACGCTGGAGCATAAGCTGATCAGGGGACCCTTGCCGCCGGAGCAGGCGATCCGCGTTGCGGTGCAGATTGCCGATGCGCTGGCCCAGGCCCACAAGATGGGCATCACGCATCGCGATCTCAAGCCGTCGAACGTCATGCTTACGAAAGGCGGGGCCAAGCTGATGGATTTTGGCTTGGCGAAAGAGTCGGGCACGGCTCCGCTGGCCGCCGCATTCACTGAGATGACGGCTGACCAGGCAAAGCTTACGGTCGAGGGCACCATCATCGGGACGTTTCAGTACATGGCGCCCGAGCAACTGGAAGGAAAAGAGGCAGACGCTCGCACGGATATATTCGCCCTGGGTGAACTGATCTACGAAATGGCCACGGGCAAGCCGGCATTCAGCGGAAAGAGCCGCGCCAGTTTGATCGCGGCGATCTTGACGACAGAACCCCCGCCGATCGCGCAACTGCAGCCGATGACGCCGCCGGCGCTGGAACGGGTGGTCAGGAAGTGCTTATCGAAGGATCCGGATGAGCGCTGGCAATCGGCACG
>JAYTFO010000057.1:0-3005 GCA_043734305.1 Acidobacteriota bacterium
AACCGCAGCTACATTCCAAGGCGCGCTACGCAAGAGGAACACGCGTTGGAGATCAAGCCGAACAAGAATGCTGAAGACGTCTTGCAGCAACACAGCGGCTACCACGACGATCTCAACCGTCTTTTTGTAGCTCTGGTGCGAGAAGCGGATATTCCGGCGTGGCTGATGTGGGTGCCGGACCGCTCGGAAAACTTCTTCCAGTCCCACTATCTCAGCACATCGCAATTCGACGCTGAGGTTGCCATTGTGCAGTTGAACGGCAAGGAAGTTTTTCTCGACCCGGGAACCAAGTATTGTCCTTACGGCATGTTGAACTGGCGCTCTGCCGGAAACCAGGGAATGCGCCAAAGCGCGGAGAAGGGCACGGAATTTGGCGAAGCACCCATCTCCAATTACAACGACGCGATGACGCAACGGGTTGCCCGCATCAGGCTGACGGAAGACGGCAAGTACGAAGGCACAGTGACGGTGGGATGGCTTGGTCTGGAAGCTTTGAGCCGTCGCCGCACGGCCGGGCTAACAGACATCGAGGGTCGCAAGAAAGACCTGGAGGACGAAGTAAAGAAATGGCTACCGCCAGGCAGTGAAATTGCGATGAGCAAGTTCCCCAAGTGGGAAGACACGGAATCGGCCTTTACGGCTGAATTCAAAGTAAGCGGGCCGCTGGCCACCAGCGCGGGCAAGCGCTGGATGGTGCCAATCCATTTTTTTCAGGTCAATGAGAAGCCCAAGTTCCCTTCTGCAAAACGGGCGAATCCTGTGTATTTGGCCTATCCGTATCGTGAAATTGACGAAGTCCACATCATAGTGCCAACGGGCGCGTCGGTGGAAGATTTGCCGCACGATGATATGGTGAAGCTGGATTTCGCCATCTACAAAACGACGCAGAAGATGGAATCGCCCAGCACGATTTTCTCCCGCCGCGACATGGCGATTAACGGGATGCTGTTCCCGGTAGCGAGTTACAAGGAAGTGAAAGAGTTCTACGACAAGGTCAAGGCTGGAGACGACCAACCCGCACTCCTGAAGGTGCCCGCCCATGCGCAAGGCAACTAAAGTTCTGGTTGGCTGGTGTTTTTTGCTGCTTCTCGGCTCCACGCTGGGGGCGGTCTCCGTTCCAGATTGGGTCCATCAGGCCGCCAGCCAGACGATTCCCAGCTATCCGCCGGATACCAACGCGGTCGTACTGCTCGTCGACGAGATTGATACGGTAACCGGTTCCGGAGAGTATGTGGAGCACTATCGGCGCGTGGTGAAGATTCTGCGCCCCGACGGCCGCAACGAAGGCGACCTCGGCGTGTATCTGGGGCAGAAGGAAAAGCTGCTATCCCTGCACGCGTGGAGCATCGACAAGACTGGCCGCGAATTCGAGGTTAAGGAAAAGGACTTCGTCGATTCGACTCCTTACACCGGAGAGTTCTACAGCGATATCCATCGGCGCTCGGCGAAAGCGCCGGTTCCGGAACCAGGCTCGGTGATTGCGATCGAGTACGAAGCGCGCCGCAACAGTTGGTTCAACCAATTCCATTGGTTCTTGCAGGAAGACATTCCGGTTCGCGAAACGACCTTAACCGTGCAGCTTCCCAGCGGTTGGGAATATAAAGATTCGTGGGCGGGGACGCCTGCCGTCAAGCCGATTGCGGCGGGCGAGAATCGCTGGCAATGGACGCAACGCGAACTGGCCCCCATTGAGGAAGAGCCTCGAAGTCCCGCGTTCCTTGCGCTTTCCGCACGCGTGACAATATCTTTTCTGCCGCCTGGCGCAATCAACGCAGCCTCTTGGGAGGGCATGGGCCGCTGGGAAACGGAACTGGTCGCAGGTCGCAGGACGCCGACTCCCGAGATCGCCGAGAAAGTACGCCAACTCACCGCCGGGACGACAGACTTCGATGGCAAGCTGCGCGCCCTGGCCGCTTTCATGCGTACTGAAATTCGCTACGTTGCGATTGAAATTGGGATCGGTGGCTGGCAGCCGCATCGGGCTGGCGACGTGTTCCATTTTCGCTATGGCGATTGCAAAGACAAGGCTACCCTGCTGAGCAGCATGCTTCAAGAGACGGGGATTCACTCCAACTACGTTGTCGTCCACACGGAGCGCGGGATTGTCGATCCAGCCACACCTTCCCGCCTTTTCAATCATGTAATTCTGGCGGTTGAGCTTCCGGATGCGACGCTCGCCAGGAACTACCGCAGCGTCATCACCGCCAAATCCGGCAAACAATACCTGATTTACGACCCGACAGACACATACACGCCGGTTGGGACCTTGCGTTCAGAGCTGCAAGACAGTTACGCGCTCTTGGTCACCGATTCCGGCGGAGAAATATTCCACACGCCGCTGCTTCCGCCGGAGACCAACCTGCTTACTCGCACCGGACATTTTGCGTTAGCCGTGGATGGGACTCTCACAGGAGAGCTTCACGAAACGCTGAGCGGCGAACACGCAAACTGGCAGCGCGCCTACCTGCTCCATGCTAACGAAAAGCAGCGTACCGAGCAGTTCGAACATACGCTGGGGCGCTCGCTCAAGGGCTTTACCCTGGAAAGCACGCAGATCGAGCAGTTGGACAATATTCAGAAAGACCTGCAGCTGAACCTGAAGTTTTCTGCCCCGGACTATGGCCAAGTTCGTGGCCCTCTAATGCTGGTGCGCCCGCGCGTGATGGGCGAGAAGAGCTTCGACCTCGACCGCCGCAAGCCTCGCAAATATCCGGTGGTATTTGATGGCACGTCGAAAGAAACCGATGTTTATGAAATAGAACTACCTCCGGGTTACGCGGTGGACGATATTCCCGGACCTACGAAAATCGATGTCGGTTTTGCCAGCTATCAAAGCAAGATTGAAGTGAGCGGCTCAAAGCTGAGATAGTCCCGCGAGTACACGCGGCGCGACGTACAGATCGGAGCGGAGCGCATGGCTGACTTGCGGAAATTTGAAGGCGCGATTGGCGCAGACGAAATGGCGGCCGTGGTGTTGAAGAAATTGCCGTAGGGTCGAAGAGGAA
>JAYTFO010000058.1:0-6219 GCA_043734305.1 Acidobacteriota bacterium
GAAGCGATCGCCGCTCTCTCACCCGATTACCTCAAGGTGACTAAGGGCCTGGTTTCGACTCTGGCCGAGGAGCCGATCAAGCAGGACCTGGTCAAGATGCTGGTCGAGCTGGCTGGAAAGATCAACGCGAAAACGATCGCCGAAGGCATCGAGACCGCCGAGGAGTACGAGTGGTGCCGCGACCTCGGCATCGACCTCATCCAGGGCTACTACATCGCCCACCCGCTGGAAAAGATGGAAGACGGACTGGCGGAGGTCGCCGAAAGCGTCGCGGCCATGAAGGACGGCCGCCTCCCAGCCGCGCGGTAGAATCGCCGCGAGAAGTGGAGCGGCGGCCGCTTCGGCCGCCAACCGCTCGGCGTCGAGCCAAGCGGCGTCCTGAACACAACGCGACCGAAGCCGGCCGCGTGAGCGAGGGACCTGACGGGGCGGGCGCGACACAGAACCGCGAAGGGCGCAACTTCTGGAGAAGCCTCGCCGATTGCACATCCCTCGGAATTCCGGCAGAATCCACCGGCTTTACGTTTCGACATCGGAACAACTTGTGGGGGCTGTAGCTCAGTTGGGAGAGCGCCTGAATCGCACTCAGGAGGTCATCGGTTCGATCCCGTTCAGCTCCACCATATAGATCAATAGCTTAGAGCCGCTTTCGAGCGGCTCTTTTGCTTTCTCACACCGTTTGACAGCAATTCTGACAGCAACGCGGTTCAAACCGTGCGCTTGGAGCGGCGGGCCGCCAGGAACCGAGAAAATCCGTAGGGTGCGGCCGGCGAAATTCGGCTACGCACCAGGCGGCAACAGATGCGACGCGTTCGCACTGCGATGCCGTTGTGGACGTTCGCGCATTACCACCAGCGCGACCTGTCCGAGGGCGCGTTGGTTACCGTTGGGATCGTCGGCGCCATCTCCGAAGCTCTCGCCGCTTCATTGCGGCGCCTCGAGCGACTCTGTCGCCTTGAGGGCTCACCTAATCGGCACCAATGCCTTGAGGTTGACGGCGGCGGCTAAGTGGACGCGCGGTCAAGCGCCGAGTTGTCCAGGGGAGGTGGTGCCGGGTCGCCGTAGCGGTGATCGAGGTCATCCGCGTCAAAAAAACAAATCGCGAAATGGCGGACCATTGCGGTGTACACGAGCTGGCCTAACGCATGCGGGACGTTCGTGGTGACTCAGTAGGTACCTCAGCTATCATGAAATGCGACTACTAGCGCCCTCGTACTGGGATTAGCCCCCAGCGCCGCCGCGACCGGTCAGAAGATCCACGAGGGGATGCCACGTAGACTGGTGCCGTTGTTTGTCGTTTGGGGCGAGGAACCGTAAATGTCCAGACCGCGACTTCAGGGAGTGGCAACGATTTCCTAACCGTTTGTCTCGCGTCGAGTCACCCCGCAGCAACCACATAAACAATTGAATCAGCACATGTTCCCCCGTTGACCCTCTTCTGTGCTCGCCTCAGTTGTCTTGTGCGTGCCACGTTGTGTGATAGCCGGGCAAGTTCTTCACGGTAGGGGGTTCGGGTGATACCTTGGCCGCATGAAGCGCTGCGCATTCGCCGGGACCCGCCAGCTACCGGCTGGGCTCCCAACTGCGTGAGAATCTTTCTAGACTCGAAGGACCTGATCAACCTGTTTCGCACGTCCAACCCGATGTCCGTGGCTGAAGCGCGCGAGTGGTTTGAGGTGCATGGCGCAACCTTGGTCCTTGCTCAGAGCAGCGTTTCAGAGTTTGTACCGGTCTGGGAGGCGGATAAGCTCCGTGTCCGCTCTGAGCTGCAGGAACTCGAAGAGTTTCCGATCACGTATATTCGCCACGGCGACATTCAGTGTCGCGAGCTGGCGCTCGCCGTCGCTGCTTTCACGGCCGGCTTCGAACCGCAACAGCTAGACCCTTACGTACCGCAGTTCTGGAGGACATTCGTCCCGCTCAAGGCTGCGAATTTCAGCGATGTAGTTCTCATCCAAGAGATGGAGCGGAGGGTAAACTTTCGCCTACACGACCAAGTATTCATGCTCTGGAGCAATCCCACCAACTTTCAAAACGACAAGCGAACGACCGTTCGTTTGCAGCACATACTTGACTCAGTCCGCGCCAATACGACGACGGCGCGGCACCAGTTCAAAGCCGAGATTGCAGAGGCGCTAAGTGTTTGTAAGGTTGCGGCGTCGGACGTGGCTGGCTTCGAAAAGTGGATTCGGGGGAAACCCTCAGTTGCGCCCGGCTGGCGCTTGCACTATGAAGTCCTGAAGGAATGGGCCGCGAACGTCACTGACAACGCTAAAGACGGCGATCTAAACGACGTAACACATCTCTTTGCCATTCCGTACCTCGCGTATGCGACTCTTGACCGACGCTTCGTCGATTATGCTACCCGAGCCGCCAGACGCCTTCGGCATTTCGACAACTCAATTGACTACGAGCTCCGGCTATTTCGTAGCTTTTCAGAAATGGTCAAAGCCATTCCATGACGCCACCTCGGAGCGTTCCGCTCAGTCAACGAAAGGGAAATCAGAGGTGACGTTCATTCTTGACCGAGACGGCACGCACCCAAAGGCAGCGAGGACAGATGGATGATCAGCGACAAGACACCCGAGGCGATTCTTGAACTGCAAAAGTGCGCATGTCAGAATGGCGGCAACGCAATCGTGTATGCGGGTGATTCGGAATCTGGAATCCACACAGGTTTTGGATACAGCCAGCAACACATCAAAGCAAGAGCAACCGTACTCTTCGTGTATCCAAAGGAGCCAACGACGCCGTAGCTTGGTGTGAGACAGAACTCGGATGTGACGGTAGCGCTGATGCTTGCAGTCCGGCCACGGCGCATGAGGTCGATCACCGGTTTCCGAGGTCAAGGCAGGGTCGCTGGCCTGGAGGGGCATTGTTCCCGCCACCCATCGCGAGCGCCGCAAGAAACGCCGGTCGAGTCTTGGATGAATGGAGCGGAACCAACTAAACAAGGGGAACGACTTGGCGACCGCACCGAAAGATGTCCCCGGAAGTGATTTTGTAGAACGCAACGGCGCCCTAAGATTTGCTCATTGCACGCGCGCCAATTTGCTTAGCATTGAAGCGCTTGCGTCGTCGGATAAGCCGACGGTTTATCCTGTCACCCAGCTTATGAACCCTCTGCTCGGGATGACCGGGTAGGGGACCCGCGCCGGTTACCCTTAGACTCGGCGTGGCTTGTGAACTAGCGGTGTTTGATGAAAGCCATTGCTACCACGCAGATGACGCTGTGCGCTGCGCTCGATGAGTTGGGCGCAGCGACGTGGCTTGAGATGGAACAGGGTACTCGAACCCGGCAACCGCTCGAAGAGGAAGCGATCACAAGCTACCATTTGATGCGATTGGCCGCGGCGGTTCCTAGCGTTCGGCTTGAAAAGCACACAAAGAAACGCGAATCCAAGAGCGGTGCCGACTGGGAGATTTGGGCGGGACGCCCAGGCGGACTTCTCGGTCTCCGAGTGCAGGCGAAAATGTTGAAATGTGATTCTAAGTTACCGGAGTACACATCGCTGTACTCTTCCAAAGCCAGCGCGACCAAACAGATTGAGAAGTTGATCAGCTCTGCGGAATCGGTCGTGCCTCAGATGTACCCAACATTAGTATTCTACAACTCTCTTCGGCTACGCACGGACGAGTTCAGTGAGATCCGTTGCCCACGTCTCGAAGACGAGCCGATGCTGTGCGGCTGGACGGTAGCAAGCGCCTATGCAGTACGCGCCCTTCTCCTCGCCACACCGTCGAAGCACTTGTGCGATCTAGTCAGTTTGATGCTGCCGCTAAGCTGTCTCTTTTGCTGCCCATCGTCATGTTGGCTATCAAATTCGTCTCGCGAGGCACCCCTCGCAGAGCGTGTTGCGGCTCAGTTTCGGAAAGCGTGGCCAGGGGATACCGTCGATGCATCCTCGTTGATCCGTGCCGGACCGACCTACGCGGAACGACTGTACAAGGGTGAGGCCGCGGGCACGGGCTGGGCGCACTTTCCTGCGAAGATCCGCCGACTACTCACGCAGGAGCGCGAGCTACCAAAGGGTATTAGCCGAGTGCTGGTTATCCGGGATGAGCCCTCTACCGGTTGATCGAAGCTTTTGTCCAGCTCTCATGGTTATTTTGTTGTGAAAGGGCGATGATCCGAGGATCATGCGTCACAGATGTGGGCGGTTCTCGCCCTCGCCGCCCGAAACGGGCAGGTACTCACGTACTCGATGATGTCGCAATTGACTGGCAGGGCCACTGCCGGAGTCGGAGCGATGCTCGAGCCGATTCAATCGTACTGCGTTCTGAATCAACTACCGCCGCTCACTGCCTTGGTTGTACATGAGTCGGACGGAATGCCGGGCTCGGGTTCACTGCAGCGTCGGACGTACCGAAGGCAATGGCTCAGGTCGTTGCTCACGATTGGCTTGAACATCGCGCCGCGACCACGGAAGACTTCGCTGCTGCATTGAAGGCGCGGCCGTCCAATGGGGTATGAAGTAGCGCAGGTATTATGAGCAGCCAGGTGCTGGCGATGAACCATGAGGAATACGGAACAGCTGACGACTACGCCCGAGCTTTCATGATCGTTATTCGTGAAGGGATTCCCGCGAAACACGCGACGCTGCTCCAAGCTCATGCCTCCGCGCCGGGGCGCACCGCATCTTGGACGGAACTTGCCGAGGCAGTCGGCTATGCGAACGGTCCTGCGGTGAATCTGCAATACGGAAGGTTAGCGCATCGAGTAGCACGTGAACTCGGCGTTGCAAGTCCGCCGCACGGGTTCTGGCTTCATGTCTTAGCGGATTGGGCAGAAGGGCGTGATCAACTGGGTCACACACGTTACATTTTGCGGCAGCCCGTCGTCGACGCTGCGGTGCGGCTCGGCCTTGTCGTCGCCCCCACTAGGTACGTTCGGGCCGCCGTCTTTCGCGCTTTCGTTACTGCGCAGAACGTACCAAAGTCACTCGAGAATCTGATTCGCCCAAATTGATGTGCAGTTGCTTACCGGTGTTGGTGCCGACGTAAGGTTCGCCGGCCGCGACCATGACGGGAAGTACACGCCTCAGATCACCACTACTACCTGTGCTCGTCAGGACCGTTTTCCAAACCGGAACTGTCTCATGCGATTTGCGAAACTGGTTTAAGTCCCAGGCGTCGAGAACGAGATAGCGGAAGTACGTAGTCACCACATCTGTGGATACGTTAGTGCCGATTTGACCGCGAGTGCTACTTGTTGTAACGGTCCCGTGTGTTGTCGTAACGCCGTCTGCGCCGTACGTGGAAAGAGACACGGTCGAGGTGCCTCCGCCGATTTCGCCGTACACAGGGACTATACGTGTGTAGTGCCGGGTTTTCGGGTCACCGATGCCGTACGTCAGGAACACTGCGATGTCGGCGGCATTCGCCTCCGAAGTCTCAACAAAGCCGCGGCGAGCCAGTGCGCCTCTCACGTAGCGGGCAACCTCCATGAACTGAAGATCATTCGCGCGCAAGTCGTCCGCGCCCGGTAGGATTATGTAGGACTTGGTTGCGATTTCGCGTGACGCCAAACCACTGACCTCGATGGCGAATCGAGTGGACGACGCGCAGGTGAAAAGGCAGAGCGAAAGAAGAGCGATACCAAGACGTCGCATGAGGTCCTCCTGCAGGAAACACAATAGTCGAGGTCACTTCCGCGATGACAGATCGACACACGGCGGTTGTTCGGAACAGTGAAATGCTAGCCTGCCTTCGGCAGCACAGGCGGATATCGGAAGCAAGAGAAGGTCGCGGATCCAACACTTTGGACCTTACCTTTGTAATAAGCAGGACTATTGTAGTTGCGGCGCTCCCGCGACGCCCGGGCTGATAGCTTTTAGTTCCTCACCGTCTCGCCACGCCACACGGGCCTAGCAGGCCCTCGTCGGGCTCCCGGTTTCTCCGGTCGCCGCTGGCCCTGGGGAGAGAGGATCCGCCCCAACCTCTTCCAGCCGCCTGCTGGCGGCTGGGGGCGTCTCCTCGGTCAGCGATGTCAATGCTCAGTGTCCAGTCGCAATATATGCCGATCCACTCCTGTCTCTCGATGGCACTATTACAACGCATCCCGACCGCAATACTTCACCAAGCCGACCGAGTTACATTAAAGTTGGGGCCAGGTCTTTAAAGTTGGGGCCACCCATTAGCAGGCGTTGTCAAGGTGGGTAAGGTTTTCCCTAGCTGCGTCTAGCAGCTGTCATCGATGGTGGGCTTCTTCGTTGGGGC
>JAYTFO010000059.1:0-6257 GCA_043734305.1 Acidobacteriota bacterium
ATGTGCCGCATGAAGATCAGGTTGCGCAAGCGATCCATCTCGGCGTCCGCGCGCAAAACTTCGATGGCTTTTTTCACGTCCCGTTGGGAAAAAGACTGGCCGACGTCGGCGAGCATTTTTTCGAGCAGTGTGGCCATTTGCGTGAGTTCGCGAGCGTCCTGGGAATCGAGGCGGCTACCGGCGGCCTGCGCGCTGTTGGCAAAGCTCAACAGGAGATCGCCGATGCGTTCCAGTCCGATCACAACCTTCATGCAAGCGAGCAACTGACGCGCTTCGACTTCAGAAACCTGCGCAATGGTTGAAGTCACGCCGGAGTCGATTTCGGTATCAATGGCGTCCAGTTCGCGTTCGCACTGGCGGATGTTGTTCAGGCGGGACATGGAACCGGTAGCGATGCCCTCAGCCGCGATGGCAGCGGCCTCGCGAGCCAATTCGCAGGCCTCCACCGTAAGCCGGATCAGGCGTTCACAGGGCGGTTCAGGAGCGGGCACCTTCAGACTCGCAGTGCTCATAGGCTCGACACCACATGGTTAGACAACAGTTTCCGCTTCGAAGCACTACTGCCAGTCCCCGTTTCTGAACCGGGCAACTTACTTCAAGTAAAGAATAGGCTCTTTGCCTACCCAACGTGTTAAGAAACTGTGAATTCACTCACGAAATGGAGCAAGTACCCGACCGTAGCGCCGGCACCCTGCCAGCTGTCCTGAGGGCGCCTCGCCCTCGGCACGGCGAGCGAAAAAGTGCTTTGAGTTTTCGATGGCCAATTTTCCATCTCGGAAGTGGCGGCGGGACGCCGCCACGACAGCCGGCAAGATGCCGGCGCTACAAAAGCTAACTGTTCTGGTTCGATGCGCTCGGGAGGGTGAAGAGGAAAGTGGAGCCATGGTTGAGTTCGCTTTCCGCGCGAATGGTTCCACCATGAGCCAGCACGATGTGCTTGGCGATTGCCAGACCCAGTCCGGTGCCGCCCGATTCGCGCGAGCGGGCTTTATCCACGCGGTAAAACCGCTCGAACAGGCGAGGGACGTGCTCGGAAGCAATTCCCGGGCCGAAGTCGCGGACGAAGAATTCGATTTTCTTTTCGGCTTCCCTTGCGCCCAGAACAACTTTGTTGCCCGTGGCTGCGTACTTGATGGCGTTTTCTATCAGGTTAGAAAAGACCTGATGGATGGCTTCCCGATCCGCGGCCACCGATCGATGGAGAGCCGCGTTCTCTTCCACGAGCTCGACTCCGTAGGATCGCGCCAGCTCGCGAAAACTCTCCCGCGCATCTTGCAGGAGTTCGCCGGCGTTAACTTCCTGAATATCGAAACGCTGTTCGCCCGACTCCACGCGCGCCAGGGTCAACAGATCCTCGGTCAGGCGAGACATGCGGGCGGCGTTTTTGCGGATGATCTCGATAAACTCCCGGCTATGGCTGTTCTCGGAGGCGCCGTCGAGCAGCGTCTCCGCATAGCCCTGAATGGAAGTCAACGGCGTCCGCAGTTCGTGAGAAACATTGGCGATGAAATCGCGGCGTGTTTTTTCCATGCGCTCGGTTTCGGTCAGGTCGCGCAGCACGGCGACAGCCCCGCCGCCGGGCATGGGAGCAGCCGTCACATCGAAGGTGCGTCCGGGAACGATGGTGTTGGAGCGCGCGGAGTTGACGACCTGGTCGCGCACCGCCGCTTGAATCGCTGCCAGAAAATCAGGATCGCGAATGCTGTCCACCAGCGGCGCGTTCAAATGCGGCACCCACGGCAGGAGGCGGTTCATACCACGATTGGCCCACTGCACCCGGGTGTCGGCGTCCACGGCAATGACGGCATCCTGCATGCTGTTGAGTAGAGTCTCCAACTCGCGCTGGCTGGTCTGCACTCGCTCGAAGCTTTCTTCGACGCGCCGCGTCGTTTTATCGAGCGCCGCCGCGACTTGTCCGATCTCATCGCGGGAGGTGGAATTGATTCGGGCCGTCAGGTCGCCGGCTGCCACCCGCTCCGCGAAATCGACGATCCGTCCCAGACGCCGAGCCACATAACGGGAAGCCGCTCCCGCAGTAAGCGTGGCTGCGGCAAAAGCGAGCAGAGATCCCCAGAGCAGCGCTTTGTTCAACTGCTGAGTGGTGGCGTCAATGGCCGCCAGAGTGTACGCCAGTCGCACCGCGCCTCCCGAAACCGGCGCGGCTACATAAAGAAACGGAATCCCCAAAGTGTGGCTGCTGCGCTGGTCGATACCGACATGACCGCTGAGGGCGGCGATAAACTCGGGGCGCTGCCCGTGATTTTCCATGGTGCGCGGATCGCTTTCAGAATCCGCGAGCACCTTGCCGGAGGAATCAATCACCGTCGCCCGAGCCCCTGCTGCCTGGGCTTCTTGCGCCGCGATATCTGGCAGGCCATGCTGGCGATCAGTCTCTACGCGCTGCGCAAACTGCAAAGTCTTCTGCTTGAGATTGCGTTCGATCTCCTCGCGCAGAGTCTGTTCCCACATTCTGCGAATGGTGATTTGCAGTGTGATGGTGGTGACGCCAATGACCAGCAGGAAGACCAGCATCAACTTGAGGAAGATGCGACTTCTCAACGCGGAACCTCGCGCGGGACCTCGAATCGGTAGCCGGCGCCACGAACCGTTTTCAAATAACGCGGATCCTCGGGGTTGGGCTCAATCTTTTCGCGGATACGGCGCACATAAACGTCGACCGAGCGCGGTGTGACATACGCAGTGTCGCGCCAGACTGAATCGAGCAACTGGTCGCGCGTGAAAACTCGTCCCGCATGCCGCATGAAGTAATCCAGCAGGCGAAATTCGGTCGCAGTGGTCGGCACCGCCTTGCCGCGCACAGTCAGGATCATCGCGGACGGATCAATATGGATCTCATCGATCTTCGTGGGCAGGGGTGGCAAAGGCCGCTCGAAACGCCGCAGCACCGCCTTCACCCGCGCCACCAATTCGCGCGGACTGAAGGGCTTCGGAATGTAGTCGTCGGCGCCCAACTCCAACCCGAGGACGCGGTCCGCCTCGCCGCTCTTGGCGGTCAAGAAAATTACCGGCACCGACGCCAGCGACACCGACTGCCGAATTTGCCGGCAGAGTTCCAGACCGTCCTTGCCGGGCACCATGATGTCCAAGAGAAAGAGCGCGGGCCGCTGGCGTTCCGCATCCGTGACCACCAGATTCCCGGTCGAATAGAGCCGCGCGTTGAAACCCGCTCCCTCCAGATGATGGCGCACCAAGCGGGAAATATCGGGATCGTCTTCCACCACAAAGATGGTTGGCTTCACGGCGTCCATTGTAGCTGGTGAACAGACGGATTCGAAACAGGCAGTGGGCGCTTCCTGAGCCGCTGGGAAGGCGTTTTGTAACACAACGTTAACAATGGAGTGAAAGACACGCCCTAAGGCTGAGGCCCGTTTCCTCCGATGAGATAGGCAGACCCACACTGACTACGATCCGCCGGGCGGTTTGCCGATGTTACCACGGGCTGTTTCGATTCTTCTCGCACTGGCAGTGGCGGCCGGGCCCGCCTTCGGCCTGAACCCGTCCCGATGTTTTTCAGGATCGCAAGATAGCCCGCCCGATGCCACAATCCAGTCGACCGTAAGTGAAGTGCAGTTTGGATTCCACGTTCTCCAAAATGGACGGGCGATCAATAACCTGCAAAAGGATCAGTTCAACGTCTATCAGGACGGACAACAGGTGCCAGAAGTCACGGGCTTTTACGAGGATCGGGATTTGCCCATCGAACTGGCGCTCATGATCGACACGAGCGGGTCGATGAGCAAGGGGTTTGCCTCGGAACAAGACGCCGCAATCGATTTTCTGCGGCGCGTGATGCGCCCTGGCATCGATCATGGCGTGGTGGCGACTTTTTCCGCGCACGCGACGCTGGATCTGACTGTGGACGGAACTTCTCCTGCATCATTGCGAGGGATTGCGATGCTGCGGCCTGCCGGACTGACGGCCCTCTTCGATTCGATCTGCGAGGCCGCCGCGCAGATCGCCACTACCACCCCTTTGCCGCGTCGAACACGGAATGCGCTGGTGCTGCTCAGCGACGGCAACGACAACTACAGCATGCATTCACTGGAGGAAGCGGTTGCCGCGGCCCAGAACTCCAATCTGGTGATCTATGCCGTCACCGCCCACCGTCGCAAGAACGTTCAATGGGGAGACGCGAATCTGGAAAAACTCGCAGCCGCGACTGGGGGCCGCGTGTTCTACCTTAATAAATTCGAACAATCGGAGGCAATATTTGCGGAGCTTGAACACGAAATCCGCTCCCAATACACGGTCACGTTCCGTTCGGTGGGAAACACTTGCGGCTTTCATAGCGTCCGCGTGGAAGCGGCAGACCAGTCATTGCAAGTTCTGGCGCGCGCTGGATTCTACCGGGACTGCCCGTAGAGTTTACGAACCGTCGGACTACTCGCTGCGAATTCCGCCCAGCCTCAATCCAGCTTCAACCGAAAAATCCATCGGCAGAAAGTCCTGCGCGAGAAATTTTGGATACGCCGCCGCCGCGATCATGGCCGCGTTGTCGGTGGAAAGTGAGCGGGACGGGAAAAAAACCGGAAGACCCTCGGCTCCCGCTTCCCGCTCGAAGGTCGCGCGCAGTTCCCGATTCGCGGCCACGCCTCCGCTCACAAAGAGCGTCTGGACGTCATATTCACGGGCTGCGGCCAGCGTCTTCGCGGTCAGATCTTCCACCATCGAACGCTGGAAGGATGCGACTAGATCGAGCGTCTGCCGGTCGCTCAGCCGCAGATAGTCTTCGTTTTTCGGCAAGGCGATTCCCGCCAGCGCCCGGCGGCGATCGGCGATCGCCGGTCCCAGGTTGTGCGTTTCGACATAGCGCAACACCGCCGTCTTGATTCCACTGTAGGAAAAATCGAAACGCCGCCGATCATCCTCATGAGGACGGTTGCGGTCGCGGTTCTTCAGTTGCGATGCCGGAAAATGAATCGCCGTTGGATTTCCATGCGGCGCCAGCCCGTCGATGATCGGCCCTCCCGGATAACCCAACCCCAGCAGCTTCGCCACTTTGTCGAAGGCTTCGCCAGCGGCGTCGTCGCGAGTGTGGCCGATATTCTGATAAGCCCAGCAGTTTCCGTCCCGCTGTGCAAGATAGAGGTGGGTGTGCCCGCCGGAGACCACCAACGCCAGCACCGGAAATTGCAGGTCGCGATCCCCGTGCTTCATGCGCTCCAGAAGCACCGCGTGGATGTGCCCCTCGATATGATTCACCGCGATCAGCGGCTTTTCCAACGCAAAGGCCAGTGCCTTGGCAAAACTAATCCCGACCAGCAACGCTCCTACCAGGCCCGGTCCCTGCGTGACGGCGACTGCATCAATATCTTTGTATGACAGTTTCGCTTCGGCGAGAGCCTGTCGCACGGCCGGCACAATTGCCCGCAAGTGCTCACGCGAAGCCAACTCCGGAACCACTCCGCCATAAGGCTGGTGCGTTGCGATCTGCGATGCCACCACGTTCGACAAAATCTGCTCGCCCGAACGCACCACGGCAGCTCCCGTCTCGTCGCAGGAGCTTTCAATGCCGAGGATGATCGCGTCAGGCATAATGAGGTCGAGCGTAGCATCGGCACTTTGCCGGCTGTCGCTGCGATCTAGTTTAGACGATCGATTGCGGTCGGAATCGGTCTGGGTTTACTGAATGCTGAATGCTGAGTGCTGAGTGCTCAAAGCCAAACAACACGCCACCAACATCGTCCGCACCCTGCGCGAGCGCAGACACCTCGCCTACCTGGCCGGCGGATGCGTGCGCGACCAGGTGCTGGGGCGCGAGCCCGCCGATTATGACGTCGCCACCGACGCCACTCCCCCACAGGTGATGGAAATTTTCCCTCAGACGTTCGCCGTGGGAGCACAGTTTGGCGTGGTGCTGGTGCCGCTTCCGAAACACGAGTCGGGCGCGTCCGCAGTAGGACCGGACGAGGAGATTCCAGTCGTCGAAGTCGCAACCTTCCGATCGGACATTGGCTACTCCGATGGGCGGCATCCGGACGAAGTTCGGTTTACGAAAGATCCGCGGGAAGATGTGCGACGCCGCGACTTCACCATCAACGGCCTGCTCCTGGATCCGATCACAAATGAAGTGTTGGATTTTGTTGGCGGACGCGCGGACCTGAAAGCCGGGATCATCCGCACCATCGGCGATCCCGAGCACCGCTTTGCGGAAGACAAGCTGCGCATGCTGCGGGCAGTGCGCTTTGCGGCGCGCTTCGCATACAGGATCGATCCGGCAACTCTTTCTGCGATGC
>JAYTFO010000060.1:0-4122 GCA_043734305.1 Acidobacteriota bacterium
CGCACAGCTCCCGCCACGGCACCACCTGCTCCATCTCTTCCAGAAACTGCGCCCGCCGCGTCTTCTTCGTATACCGCTCAAAACCAGTCATCATCGCCAGAGTCCTCTGCTTGGGGTGAGGTATCATCTGGCTGCACTCTATCTCGAATACCTGTGGAAAGTGGAGAACTTAATCAGAGTCTCCTTAAATGTGATTCTCCAATTCCGAGTGCCGGGGCGAGACTAACGTGGCGTGGAAGCAGTGTCAATGCGTTTCGCCCACGCTCACAAATACTGGCGGAATTTTTCTCTGTAGCGCGTGTAGAGATAGGAGACCAGGACGAGCGCGGCGCCCAGGGCAATCAACGTAATGTACTTGGACTGTGGATCGAGGCCCCAGACGTCGATCAGGAAGATCTTGGCCGCGCATGCCAGGAGCAGGCCGAGTCCCGCGAGCCGGAAGCTGCGCTCTCCGACCCAGATGGCAAACAGGAAAACGACCAGGCCTTCGACTCCCCACTTGACCGTCAGCTGGCCTCGGGTCGATTCGAGAGCGATGAGAATGGTCAGCAAAGAAAACGGAACAAAGAAAAATACCTGTTCGGGACGACGATCCAGCGGAGAGCTGTCGGCCTTCCACGAACTCGACCGCCGAAGAGCAAATGCGAAAGGCAGCGCGGCAAATAAAAGAGCGATGGCGGTTCCCGCATAGAGTCGTTCGCTTTGCGAAAAAGAGGCGCCCGCGATATCGGGTTGAAAAAAATTGTAGGCGATGATTCGCAAGGCAGCAGCCGCAGCCAGCAGGAACGACTGGTGGAGGTAGTCGCGGCGCTTGATCGCATAGGCGGCCGCGATGGCGACCAGGGCAAGCGCGGCCCATCCCGCTGCAACCCACGGCTGCTGTAGTTCGAAATAGAGCAGCGCGGCGAGAGTGACCGTGCCCAGGTACGTGAAGAAGGTTCCGGCGCGCGGCAATTGGGCGTTCTTCGGACCAGCACGGCGCAGGCGCCAGTCGGCGTAGTAATACGCTACGGCCATCGGCAGGACTCTGGAGATACGCGAACTTACTTGTCCGGCGGCGCCCGTGGCTTCCAGGTTCATGATTTCGAGGTTCACAACCAAGACTTGCAGGAAGCTGGCGGTAAGAGCGGTGTAACTCTGCCAGCGCAAGAAGCCTGCGTTCAATGTCAGGCCGACTTCGAGCAGGACGAGTCCAAGCACCATCCAGACCACGGCGACGTTGGGCGGAGACACTTCGTACCAGACCAGCAGGCCCAGCAGGATGGAAGCGGCCCAGGTGTAGGCGGCGGTAACGGCTGCCCATGGACCGACTTCGTCTCTATCCTGATTCTGATCGGCGCCGCCGGCAAAGGGTGCGGCGGCATACAACACTAGGGCGGTTGCCCCCACGGTGATCAGGCGCAGGCTGACGCCGTGCCATTGTTCGCCGGAAAAAAGATTGAGGGTAATCAGCCGGACGATCGCTGCGACGGCGATCAGGTTGCCTTGGATCGCCAGAGCCGGCAGCGCGAATTTGTTTCCCGCCACGCCGAGCAGAAGCGCCAGCGTCGCCCAGACCACGGCAGTCGACATTCCGGGAAACGCAAACCAGGCGGCGAGGAGCGCGAGCAGTCCGCCAATATAGGTGAACGTTTCCAGCGCAGCCTCATCAAATTTCGGTTTGAATAACTCAGGCCAGCGCGCCCGCACCCAATGCGAGTTGAGATAACAAAGGAAAGCACCCAGCGCAAAGAGCACGGCTGTGGCATAGTCGGGCGGCGCGCCGGAGTTACTAGTCAGCCGCAAGTCCAGCAGGGGCTCGCCTGTTCCCAGGATCATCTGTGCGGCGACGATGAGCAGCGTCACCATCCCCATGCGGCGGAAGACGATCTCGCGCGTGAACACGCCGGCCAGGAGGAAAGTTTCAGCGGCGATCAGCCACAGCACCGAAAGATCGGAGCCGCTATAACGAAATGGAATGGCCGCAAACAGCAGAGCCGATCCCAAAGTCGCGAGCACGACGAAGGCGGTGCGACGGCGACGAGCCGCCAACCCAGCCAACCCGAGTTCCACAGCGCCGAGCGTCAGCAGCGCCCAGAAGGCCCACTCCGGGTGCACCGATTGATAACGCAGTAGGCCGAGCAGACAGAATCCGTTGAGCAAAGCGGCGGCGGTGGATAGACGTTCATGGTCGTCGTCCGAAACTTGCCGGTAGATGTACGAAAACCTAAACAACAGCCAATAAAACGCGAGCAACAGAACGCTGGTGCGAAATTCCGGGAACTCAACCCGGTTGGGCCCCATACCTTCAATCACCGGCGATACCCACAAGAAGTGATTGAAGTACGTGGCGAGGATGCCGAAGACTTCGAGAGCGAACCATTGCATCCGGAGCGCGAGGGCCACAACGGTCACGGCCAAGATGACACTGGCAGCGAGGCTATAAAACGAAGCGTGATGGATGCCGACGGTGAGATACGAAAGCACCAGCGCTAGCGCGGTGGTGGCCTGCGACTTGTAACGCAGGCTATACCAGACGATCGCCGCCGCGACCGTGAGCATGAGGAAGAAGTCCAACTCTTGCGATTCGATGACGCGCGCGGCGGGCACATGGTAGACCGCATAGCTGACGAAGTAGAGCAGCGCCCATCCTCCGGCGGCGCTGGCGCGAGCCAGAATGCGATAGCGCTCGTTCGTCTCGTAGCGCACTCCGACCGCAATCATGCCGGCGCTCAGTCCGACGCCGAGCAGTACTTTTCCTGCGGGTCCAAGATTCTGAAGCTGGTAAGCGAGAAAGAACGCCAGGCCGAGCACGAGAATTCCGATACCGATTTTGTTCAGCCAGTGGGTGCCGAGCACCTCCTCGAGATCGAGGCCACTGCGCCGCGGAGGCGTATGGGCGGCGGGCCTCACATAGGCGGGCGGTGAGGTGGGCGGCGTCTGCGCATGCGGCCGCGGCGGAATCGCAGGTGGCGCTACGTCGGGCATCGGACGTGGAATGTCCGGACGTGTGACATCCGGCAAAGGCCGCGCAGGAGTAGGCGGAACTGGCGCTGGAATTGAAATTGGTGGTGGAACTGGGCGTGGTGTTACAGGTAGAGGCTCAACGGAAAGCGGCGCTGGCGCTGGCTGGCTGCTCTCGCGAGTTTCTGGGGAAGCTGCGGGCGGAACTATTGATTCCGCTTTCAGTTTCTTGAAATTAGTCTCCAGTAGGTGGAGACGTACCGTCAGATCCTGCCAGTGTTGAGTGCTTTCCTGGCGGTCGTCATCTGCTCTTCGCCGCAGGCTCAGGATGGCCGAGATAACCCAGATCGGCAGAATGATTGCGGCACCGATCAGGGCGAGCGCGAAGAGGACGCCAAATGCTTCCATGATGATGTCCGCAGAGAGGGCTCGGCGGAAGAGTGCCGCTATGAACCGCAGGCATTCTATTACAGGTTGGAGTTGCGGGACTCGGGTTTGGAGAGCGGGCGAAATCGTTGTAAGTGAAATGGCGATGTTTCACCAATTATCGAGGCGCATGAAGGAGGCCGACCGCATTTAGAATTTCTCGGAACGACTTCGCTTCTACTCCGAATATTTCCGTTCGCGTGCTCTCCATTCCCAGAGTCCGCCGAGGAAGCCAACGCAGAGCAAGGAAAACAATTGCCACGCCCAATATTTTGGGAGATGGCTGTAGGCCACATAATCCGGTGCCATTATCCACACGGCAAAAATGCCGCAGAACGCGACGCCGTGGGTGATTACAAAGTGAGTTCTGCCTTTCGGCCGAATTTCCCTCCACTGCTCTTTTCCTCCCATCCCCCGCTTCAATCGAATCGTCCAACCCGCGAATACGCATGCAGCCATAATGGCGGAGATTGCAACTCCCTTGTAGCCGAAACGATAGGATGCTGCCGCTAAGCCAGCCATTCCAAGACCAAGGCCTAATGCACTGTTATTGGTCATTGCCACCTTCCAAACATCCGCGTTTTATCTTGCAAAATAGTATGCCAGTTCGTCTCAAAAGCCAACGAAATGGTGCATGGTAGAGGGACTGTTGACGTAATCAGGCGTGGCTGTTGAAAAAGTCCGTTTCTATCAAAACAGCCGAAATTTTGGGGATAGAAAATGTCTACCCGAGGCAAGAACGTCGATTGTAGG
>JAYTFO010000061.1:0-2748 GCA_043734305.1 Acidobacteriota bacterium
GCGCCTTTAGGAAACTCGCGGTGCATCATTTCCTGAAAGTCGTCGCTGCCGGCGAGTTCTTCCAGGCTGCGCCAATATTCGGGGCCGGTCGTTTCCTCGATCTGTTCCCGCACAGCCTGAAGATCAAGCTGCTTGCGCTTGCCCGGACAAACGTCCGGCCCGCCCTGTTGTTTGATGTTCTCGTCCATTTTTGTCTTCAGTTTTCGTCTGGCGAAAACTTCTCGCGAATTCCGTCTGCTTCTAGCGTCTGACTTCTGCCTTTAACGATGGCAGGTATTGCAACTCGTAATGTCCCTGACCGAGCGAACTTTGTAGATCTCCTTCAATGCGTTGCCCAGTTCGATCTGATCGTCGTAGGAATGCCCGTTCACCTCGACGGTGTTCTTGTGCACCGGATCGCTCACCGGAGGCTCGTATCGCATATTGAAAACCTGCTCGCGCGGCCGCAAGAATTTCTCCGGCGCGCGATGGCAGTCCAGGCAGAACTCCATTTGCAGCGACGCGTACTGATACACCAGCGGCATCTTATCGATCGGCCCGTGGCAAGTGTTGCAGCCCACGCCCTTGTTGATATGAATGCTGTGGTTGAAATACACAAAGTTCGGAACCTGGTTGACGCGCGACCACTCGATCGACTTGCCGCTGCGGAAACTTTCGCGCACTGGTTCGAGGAACGCCGCGTTCGTCCAGATCTGCGCATGGCAGTTCATGCAAGTCTTGGTCGGAGGAATACCCGCGAAGCTCGATACCTCGACCGAAGTGTGGCAATAGCGGCAGTCAATGCCGAGTCCGGTGACGTGATGCTGATGGCTGAACGGCACGGGCTGCGGCTTGCGTACACCCGCATTGGTGACGTAAGGCGTGCGCTCGAGTTCCCACAGAACCCAGCCCAGCCCGGCGACGACCACGGCAACGATCACCAGCGAAGTGCGGGCTATGGCATTGGCGCTGCGTGGAAAAATCTGCATGTTCGATCGTGTCTTCCGCTTTTATGGGATCGGTCACGCCGCTCCCGGATATTGCATCGCTATGACGCGCGTCACACTCTCGCGTGACCGTGGACACTAAAACGGGTGATTATAGCAGTTGAACGGTAATGTTCAATACATCGCGTGCAGGATTATTTTTTCAATTCGGGAAAACTGAAATTAAATCGTTGAAGCCGATGAATTCGTCGCCGTTGAAAATCACAACAGACAATGGACCTTGCGCCACTTTCAATAAATTTTCCTGTTTCGGAACTTTTACCTGAGGTTCATGACCAGAAGTTTTGGTTCGGTCATCTCCTGGATCGAGTCGCGCAGCCCCTCACGCCCCAGCCCGGAATCTTTCACGCCTCCATACGGCATGTGCTCGACACGGAACGTCGGCACATCGCCGGCGATCAATCCGCCGACTTCTAATTCTTCGTACGCCTGAAAAATCAGCTTGGCATCGCGCGTGAACAGTCCTGCCTGAAGTCCATAAGGAGAATTATTAACTTCTTTGAGTGCCGCCGCGAAATCCTTATAGGGCTCGACCGTGACGACGGGCGCGAAAATTTCGTGGCAATTCACTTTCATGTCGGGCCGGGTGCCGGAGAGCACGGTGGGCTCGAGAATGGAACCTCTTCGTTTCCCGCCGCAGAGCAGGCGCGCACCGCCGCGCACCGCCTCCTGGATCCAATCGGCAGCGCGGATCGCGTCACTTTCGCGGATCATCGGACCAAGATCGCTCGCTTCATCCAGCGGATCGCCAACTTTGAGTTTCTTTGTTTCTTCCAGCAGCAATTCGGTGAACTTGCCGTAAACCGAGTTCTCCACCAGAATGCGCTGCACGGAAATGCAGGACTGACCCGCATAGGCGAACCCACCCGTGACGCAGCGTTCCGCCGCATAGTGCAAATCGCAATCGTTGTGTACGATCACGCCGGAATTCCCGCCCAGTTCCAGCACGACTTTCTTCTTCCCGGCCTTATCCTTGATCGCCCATCCGACGGCTGCGCTTCCCGTAAAACTGATGAGCTTGATTCGGTCGTCGGTCACCAGCAATTCGGAATCTTCATTGGAGAGCAGCAGAACATTGAGGCCGCCGTCGGGCCAGCCCGCTTGCTGAACGACTTCCGCAAGCAGCAACGCGCTCAGTGGAGTTTGCGGCGCAGGCTTGAGGACCATGGAACATCCGGCAGCCATCGCCGGAGCGACTTTATGCGCCACCAGATTCAACGGAAAATTAAAAGGCGAAATGCCCGCGATCGGCCCGAGCGGAAAGCGCCTGACGATCCCCCACCGCCCCGCCGTGGACTGCTGCCAGTCGAGCGGTAAATATTCACCATAGCCGCGCACCGTTTCTTCCGCGGCAATGTTGAAAGTGAAAATAGCGCGATCCACTTCGATGCGAGCCGTCTTGATGGGCTTGCCCGCTTCCTGAGCCAGAGTGCGGCTGAATTCTTCCTTGCGCTCCTGAATACCCTCGGCGATCTGGCGAAGAACCCGCTGCCGCTCAAAGGCAGGCAGACGGCGAGTCGTCCCAAACGCTTTGACCGCGGCCGCGATGGCCAATTCGGCATGCTCGCGGCGTCCTTGATACACGCGGGCAAGCAACGCGCCGTCGTAAGGCGCGCGGACTTCGACGACGTCGCCTTCTTCCAGCCACTTCCCATCCAGAAAAAATCCGTGGGTCGCAACTGGAGCGATCGTCAGTTCGGCCATCTCTCACCCCCGAAAAACACAATAGTCGATTATAGAACTTCGTGGTTCACGCGGCGGT
>JAYTFO010000062.1:0-6473 GCA_043734305.1 Acidobacteriota bacterium
CGTCGGTGAACGTACCGTTGCCGTTGTTGTGGAAGAGGTGGCTCTGTACCAGGGCGGTGATGAAGATGTCGTCGAAACCGTCGTTGTCGTAATCGCCGATGGCAACGCCGAGACCGAACAGCGAAATACCCAGGCCGGACTTGGCGGTCACGTCGGTGAAAGTGCCGTCGTGATTGTTGTGGTAGAGCTTCGGAGTCGTTGCGCCGCTCTTGGAATGGCCGGGCCAATCCTGCCCGTTGATGAGGAGGATGTCGGGATAGCCGTCGTTGTCGTAGTCGATGAACGCGCAGCCGGGGCCCATGGTTTCCGGCAGCCACTTCTTTCCGAAGGCGCCGTTGTTGTGGGTGAAGCGGATGCCGGACTGCGTGGTGATGTCCTGGAATGTAATTTGCGCGCTCGCTACGCCGGCGAAGAGCAAGACCCACCACAGAGCCACAGAGACACGAAGAGAAACGGGGATTGAAAATCCAAAAGGATTTTCTCTGTGCCTCTGTGGCTCTGTGGTGAACGTTCCTGCCGAGGATCGAATCACCGGCCAGCCCCACCGTCAAGGCCGCCTTCATCGCTAACGTGCCGTGGCTTGTTAGGCTGCCCCGATACGGCGGACTTCACCCATCCCACCGCCAGCGGAATCGAAACGTGTTCGTGAATACTCTGGCGCTCGTTGTTGTCTTCTGGATTCAGTTGACGATACGGGCCAGTAATTGCCTGCGCGGATTCGTCGGCTTTGAAGCGCAGATAGCGCGTCTGATGTTCTTTGGCCATTTTCTCGTCGCCCAATCCGTTGTAGCAGAGCATGAGGTTGTAGTGTGCTTGCAGGTCTTCTGGATCGATCGCCAGCACCTGCTGCAAAACTTTTACGGCGTCCGCGTACTTGCGTTGCAGAAAGAGGACACGTCCCAGATTGTTTACAGCCACGCGATCGCGCGGATATTGCGCCAAAACTTTTCCGAGATGTTGGGCCGCGCCGTCGTAATCACCGTCCTGGCGCAAGACGCCCGCATAAAAGAAGTGCGCTCGCGCTAGATCGGGACTCAGAGCCAGCGCCTTCTCAAGAACAGTGCGGGCGCGGGCGACGTCGCCTTCTTGCAGCGCGGCGCGGCCAATGTTCACCCAGCCGTCGGGATTCTGCGGATCGGCTTCAGTGACTTTTTCAAATGCCGCCTGCGCCGCTTTCAGATCGCCTTGCAGGAGCAGGCCGATGCCGTAGTCGTTCCAGCGTTGCCAGTCTTCTTTGCGGATTTCGTTCCTGGGTTGAGGAGCGGGTGCGCTCGCGGGAAGAACGTCAATCGCAACCTGATTCTGCGCCACGGTCACGATCGGCACATCGGGAATTTGTTCCTTCTTTGCGGAGACGCCTTGCAGCGAACCGTTGACTGCAAATTTTCGGTCGTCGAAATCGGGAGTAAGGGCAGTGCTGGGCTGATCTGGCTCGGGTATTCCCCCAAACGCAAACTGCGTTCCCCACCAGGCGAATTTGCGATAGAGCAGGCGTGCGGTCAACGTGATCTTGCCGGCGGCGGCGCCGTTCGCAACTGGGACTTTCATCCGGAAGTGCACTGTGTCGGCGGCGCCCGGCGGAATCAGGCGCACGTAAACAACGGAGCGAGTCGCCCAGGCATTGCGTTTGTTGATGCGATTGCCATGCGCGTCCACTTGCAATGAGCGATAGAAGTGCGCGCCCTTCTCGACGGGGCCGCGGCCGTTGTCTTCCACCTCGCCGCTCCAGAAGACGACCTGACCGTGCTCGTCTATACCCTTCAATTCGAGCCACGTGTCATAGGCGTCGACGGTGCCGCCGGGAAAAAAATGTCCGACGCGCTTGGTGCGCACGACGACGTCCACGCGTACGGTGTCGCCGCGGCGAATGGCTGGATGCACGCGATCCAGAGGCGCGGTTACGGGAACGGCTTCTCCTCCCGCGCCGGGCGTGATTTTCGCTTCGGCTTCTTCGCCGACCGCAAATGTGGTTGAGACTTCATGCTGCGTGGTCGCTCCAGCTTTTACTTCGCGGGCCGGTGAAAGGGCGAAGATGTCAACCGTCAGAGCGCCGCTGGTCAGAAAATCTTCCGTCTTCTTCAACTGCTCAGCGTCTTCGTTGGCGGTGGGCAGGGCGGTGTTGGCGGCGGGAAAGCGATGCGAATGGATCTTGCCGGCGACGTTGCCTGAGTCGTTCGAAGGCTCGAGCGGCATGTGGCAGTCGGCGCACTGCTGCGACTTCGCCGGATAGTAAAACGACCGCGCACCTTGTCCGGAAACCCCGCTCGCCTGCCAGTTGTCGTATTCATTGAAGCCGCGAATCCAGCGATAGTGATTGACCGGAACGTCCAGATGAACTTTATGGCATGAAGAACAGAACTCGGCGGTCTGCTCGCGCATGAAAGGTTTGAGAAACACGCGACGGTGCGGCTCCGGATTGAGTTGCGTGATGGTGTCATGCAGGTAACGCACCACCGGATTCTTGCTGGCCGCAAGCTCATGCAGCTTGGGATACTCCAGGAAAAAATCGCCCTGGCCCATGGTGCTTTTCACGTCGGCAATGGCGTGGCACATCATGCAACCCAGTCCGGCCTGCGCTTCGGGCGTGTGCACAATCTGCTTGATGGGCGTATCCATTTTGCCGGCGTAGAGCACGGCGGGATCGTGACAGCCTCCGCACCACTTCGAAGGCTTGGTGCCGACTACATCCTGCATGTACTCGATGGACTTGCGATACCACTGATTGTTGAACGACGAAAAATGATGCGCCGAGCTGTACCACTGCTTGTAGATATCTTCATGGCAGCGCTTGCAGGAGTCCGACTCTATGAAGAACTTGCTGGGAATTTTCTGGCCGCCATACACCTGCGCGGAACTCGGGAAGAACGGGCCTTGTGGGCCGTCGCCTTCCGCGTCCATGGTGACGGGAGGGAGCTCGGGATTCTTGATAACGTAATAACTCAACCAGCGCGTTTCACGCTGATAGCGCGCGGCCCAGCCGATTCCGGCCAGTACGGCGAGACAGACGACAACTCGAACCAACGCATTCGAACTTAGCCACCCGCGCGTTCCGATCGCCTCCGCGAGCAGGCAACCGATCCCGGCAACGCTCGCGAGGATGTGCGCGTACAACCACCGGAACTCGCTGTGCGGCGTCCCCGTGCGAATCAGGACTAGTCCAAGAACCGCACCCACCGCCAGCAAAAGCCAGCCCGTCTTCCATACAAAATTTCCTTGGCGCAGAAGAGGCCACAACAGCACCAGTAATAAAATCGTCGCGATTACGCCGGCAAAAACATGCATCAGCACAATCGCAGGATAAAAAACGTTGGCTTGCGGAAAGGGATAGAGATACAAGGCAGTGCAGAGCAGCAGCAGCAGCAGTGCGCGCAGCGTCTTCTGAGCAGTCGAGAGTTTGGGCTCGGACATATCTGTACTTGCCATTGGAGAAAAGCCGTTTGCCCCACGCAACACGGTGACACTCGCAGGGTTACCAGACTAATGCATGCGTGGCGAGCGAGATAATAGTACAAAAATACTAGCAGTAGCGCCGCCGTCCCGGCGGCTGTCGTGGCGGCGTCTCGCCGCCACTTGGCGGAATCGAAATTGGCCCTTCTACAAGATTCATGGCAGTTTTTCGCCGGCAGCGATCCGAGGGCGGGCCCGCCCTCGCGACCGCCGGCAAGATGCCGGCGCTACACTTGCGGAGGCGTTTGCCAAGCGCCGCGCGCGTCTTCCAGATTCGCGGCAACTGCTAGCACGAGTTCTTCCTCCCATGGGCGGCCTACGATCTGCACGGCGATGGGCAGGCCTTCGGGAGATAGTCCCATCGGCACTACGGCGGCGGGAAAGCCCAACAGATTGAAGCACTCGCAGTAGCTCCAGGCGTCGAGATACTTCACCGTTTTCCCTTCCACTTGCCATTCACGCTCGCCGTGCCGAAAGGCTGGAATGGCTGCGGTCGGGCAAAGCAGCACAGGAAACTTTCGCATCTGCAGCAGAACTTTCTCGCGAAGCTCATCGCGTCCCAGCCAGGTCGCCAGCAGGGAGTCGCCGGTGTGCGCGGATTCGGCAGCGGTCCAGGAAGAAAATTCGCGCAGGATGGGACTGAGTTCCGATTCGCGGCCACTCAGCATCGGGCCGAGGATCATGCCTCCGGCGGTACCAAAGAATTTCCACCAGAGTTGCCGCGCTTCTTCCAAACCGTCAGGACGAAACGCATCCACTTGAAATCCGCTGTGCGACAGAAGGTTCGCCGCATGGCGCACCGCCAGCCTGGTTTCCGGCGTAACTGGAGTTCGGCCATCGTCTTCGAAGAATCCGATACCAGTCGTTAGAAACTCCGCTTCATGAATCTTGCGCAACGGCACTGGAGCAGAGGACGGATCGCCGTCATCGGGTCCGGCCGTGGCTTCGAAGAGAAGTTTCAGATCCGCCACCGTGCGCGCCATCGGCCCCACAACTCCTAACAAGGCAAAGGGCCCGCCCGATTTCGGGAAGTGTCCAGTCGATGGAATTCGTCCGGGGGTGGGCTTGAGTCCGCAGATCCCGGTGAAGTGCGCGGGCTCGCGGATTGAACCTCCACCATCGCTGCCCACGCCGCCCGCGGAAAGTCCGGCGGCGATGGCCGCCGATTCTCCGCCACTCGATCCGCCGGCGGTTCGAGTCAAGTCCCAGGGATTATTCGTGCGCCCGTAAAGCAGATTGTCCGTCTCCCACGCCATGAGTAGTTCCGGCGTGTTCGTGACGCCCAGAATCACCGCGCCCGCCGACCGCAAATGCGCGACCAGCGGCGCGTCCGCTGCTGCCACGTATCCGGCGCGCAGGCGAGTGCCCGCTTCGCAGCGATGGCCGGCAACGTCGATCGAAGCTTTGATGGAAAGCGGAACTCCGTGCAGAGGGCCCAGGGCGTCCCCGCGCAGCACGGCTTTTTCTGCGTCGCGGGCCTGATCGAGGACGCGTCCCGGCTGCCAGTCGACGAATGCATTCAGTTTGGGGTTGAGGCGTTCGATGCGCTCCAGATGAATGCGCGCAACTTCGATGGGAGAAATTGATTTTGCGCGGATCTCAGAGGCGATGCGGCTGGCAGAGAGTAGGTCGGACGACATGATGTTCGCGAGAGAAAGAGAAGTATAGATGATTTGTAGCAGCGGGATCCCTTCGTCGCATGTGGGGGCGAGCACGCCACCACGACAGCCGGCGAGCCTGCCCTGAGCCTGTCGAAGGGCCGGCGCTACAAAACCTTACGCCCCGATTAATTTTTCGAGGGCCGCTTTGTTGCGGATCAGAAGAGTCGAACCACGAAGTTGCGCGAATTCTTTTTCGCGGAACTCGCCGAGGACGCGGGTCACCGTCTCGCGCGAGGTGCCGATGAGCTGCGCGATTTCCTCGTGCGTTAGTGCGATCTTGATTCGGATGCCTTCTTTGGTTTCTTCTCCGCTGCTGGCCCACTCCAGCAGCAGGCGCGCCAATTTTTCCGCTACGGAATGGGACAGGCCGAGCGACCGAATCATGTCGTAGGCACTCTGACAATCCTGGCTCAAGTGCTGCGCGGCGTGCAAACAAGCTTCGGCGTGGCCTTGCAGGAATTTTAGAAAATCTTCGCGCTTCACGAAATCCAACTGACAAGGTTGCAGCGTCTCCGCCGTTAACTCGTAGGGCTTTCCGGAGACTGTGCTGTGCAGCCCCAGCACTTCACCTGACTGCGCAATGCGCAGGATGAGCGTCTTGCCTTCGCGTGACGTCGTGGTCAGCTTCACGCGTCCGCTGCAAATGATGTAAACACCGCGGGGCGCCTGCCCTTCCACGAATAAGATTGCTCCGGGCGGAAACGCGCTGGCGTACTTGATTTTGTCGAGGTCTTCGACCGACTGCTTAGGAAGATCGCAAAAGAATCCGGAATGACGGAGCTTGCAGATGACACAATTTTCCGTGATCTGCAATCCATAGGGTGTACTCATAGATAAACCCCTCAAAAGTTCAATGATACGTCAGTCGGGTGATAGTTATTGGTATATTCCGTGAGAGCATTGGAATTGAGCCAAAACCTGTCAGCATCGGAAAATAACCTCCTCCAAGCGATGAAGATCGCGTGGACTGCCGCTCTGATCCTGCTTCTATCGCTCCCAGCCTGGGCCGCCGGCGCGAGCAAACATCATTCCACTCCAGCCGCGCCGGCTGATCCAGACTACGTGTTCGCTTTGGCGACCGCCAACCGATTCCTTCACGCCTGGCAATCGGATGATCTGGAAACCGGCATGGTTTTGCTGAGCGATCGCGTGCGCCATTCGCAAGATCCGGAAAAATTTGAGCAATTTTTTGCCGCAGGTTCCGACCGGGCATTTGAAATCGCTCGCGGGCAAGGGAGCCACGGACGCTACCGATTTGCCGTCGTGCTCGTGACCGTTGCTGGAACGCGCGTACACCGGCGATCTGCTGAAATCGTCGTCGTCAGCACTGGCAAGAACGACTGGGTGGTGGATAAACTTCCCTAG
>JAYTFO010000063.1:0-3363 GCA_043734305.1 Acidobacteriota bacterium
TTGGAGAGCCCGTCCGGCATGCGCAGGTGATGGTCTATCGCGAGAACCGCTCTACCGGCATCAGCCAGATTTCCCGCATTCGCGGCGCCAACACTGACGATCAGGGCAAGTACGAAGTCACGCCTCTCGACGCCGGTACGTATTTCGTGTCCGCCAAAGCGACACCGTGGTACGCGATGCATCCGCCCTCTGTTCGTGAAGGGCCGAATGCTCCCGTCCAGGTCGACGCAGCTCTCGACGTCGCGTATCCAGTCACGTATTACGGCGACACCACCGAACCCGAAGAGGCCACGCCGATTCCGGTACGGGGCGGCAACCATCTGGAAGCGGACATCCACCTGCATCCCACTCCGGCCCTTCACCTGATATTTCATGCCGGTGAAAACGGCGGGCCAGTTAACTATCCTCAGCTACAAAGATCCGTGTTCGACGGCGTGGAAGAAGTTGAAACCGCCGGCGTCGAGACGGTCTCTCCCGGCGTGTACGAACTCACCGGCATCGCCGCGGGACGGTATCTGGTCCGCATGCCGGACTCGAATGGTCAACTCAAGGAGCCGGCCGCCGCCACTCTCACCAACAGTCAGGAACTGAATAGTTCTTCCGGCAATTCCACCGGCAGCGTCCACATCAAGGTCGCAATGGAGGGCGCAGCATCTACTCCCACGCAAATCTGGGTTGGACTGCGAAACACCAAAGCCATCGTAGTTGCGTCCCAGGTGGGCGAAAAGGGAGAGACCACTTTTGCGGACGTCATCCCGGGAAAGTACGACGTGGTGGCCGGTTCGCAGACCGAGATCTACTCCGTGACTCGGATCGCGTGGGATGGAGGAGCAACTTCCGGCAGAACCTTGAACGTGCCCGCCGGCACAACACTTGCGGTCTCAGCGACCTTACTAGGAGGCTCGGTTACGATCGAAGGCCTGGTCAAACGAGACGGCAAAGCATTCGCCGGCGCGATGGTAGTTTTGATTCCCCAAAATCCTGAAGCAAATGTCGATCGTTTCCGCCGCGACCAGACCGACCTCGACGGCACTTTCACTCTTCTCAACGTAAGTCCGGGAACCTACAGTGTCATCGCCATCGAAGACGGCTGGGATCTGGACTGGGCCAAGCCCGCAGTCCTCACCAACTACGGTCGCAACGGACAACCCTTAGTAGTCACGGCCCGTGAAAAAGGTACTGTCCACTTGTCCGCCCCGGTTGCGGTTGAGCCGAAGTAAGGAGAGGCTGCGGAAAAGCTCCTACGGCGCGCAGGTTTGCGGGAAGGGCACGACTTTCAGTCGTGCCGTAAAGCGCACAGTGGACGCGGCTTCAGGCCGCCGGGGCCGGCTCTGTCCGCGGAAGCGAGCTGCCGTCTTCGCCCGAATCGCGGTTCCAACGCGATTGCGATGAGCTAATTGTTCCCATCCTGTCGATCAAGGACTGGACATCCGTCCGGAAACTTACAGCGAACCTCAGGCGCTAAAGCGCGGACCAGTTAAACGACTTAGTGGCACGAATAAATTCGTGCCCTTCCCGTTTCGCGAATCAGGGTCAGTTTTTCAGCAGTCTGTGAAAGTCGTGCCCTTGCCAAGACCGGCGTCTCCAGAGTCTCTCCGCAGCCTCGCCGCCTCACCACAAGCTATAATCGGGCACACGAATGGCGCTCACCGTTGGCACGAAACTCGGTCCTTACGAAATTCAAACGCCGCTGGGAGCTGGCGGGATGGGTGAGGTCTATCGCGCCCATGACACACGCCTCGGACGCGATGTTGCGATCAAGATTCTCGCTGCTCATCTTTCTTCTTCGCCCGAACTGAAGCAGCGCATGGAGCGCGAGGCTCGCGCCATTTCTTCGCTGAACCATCCGCACATCTGTCATCTCTACGACATCGGTTCGCAGGACGGCACGGACTACCTGGTGATGGAGCTTCTGGAGGGGGAGACTCTTTCCGACCGGCTGCGCAAGGGGGCGCTGCCGCTGAACGAGACCCTCAAGATCGGAAGCGCAATCGCCGAAGCGCTGGCGGTGGCGCACCGGCAGGGCATTGTGCACCGCGATCTGAAGCCGGGAAACATCATGCTGACTCCGGGTGGCGCCAAGCTGATGGACTTTGGCCTGGCGAAACCGCTGGGACTGCAGAACGCCGGCGTTGCATCCGGAACGGTACCTGCGTTCACCGCAGTACCAACGCTCAGCGGACCGAGTCCGCTCAGTCCGCTGACGACGGCGGGCAGCATCGTTGGCACCATCCAGTACATGTCGCCGGAGCAGATCGAAGGCAAGGAAGCAGACGCCCGCTCCGATATTTTTGCTTTTGGCGCGGTCCTTTATGAGATGGCGACCGGCAAGCGGCCCTTTGCGGGCAAGAGTCAGATTTCGCTGGCCTCCTCAATTCTCGAAAGCGATCCGGAACCGATCAGTGCCATCAAGCCGCTAACTCCGGGCGCGTTTGAACATGTGGTGACTACCTGCCTGCAGAAAAATCCAGAAGAACGTTTTCAAACTGCGCATGACATCAAGCTCGAACTGCAGTGGATTGCAACGGACCGTTCATCGCCTGCGGTAGCAGCGGTGGCTCCCGCACCCGCGCCTCAGCGCGAGCGTCTCGGCTGGGCGGCCGCTGTCGTGGCCGCGATTCTGTTGGGCGCGGGAGGAATGTTTCTCTACCGTCCTGCACAATCGCAGAACGCCCTGCGCACCGTCATCAATCCTCCGGAGAAGACAACGATCAATCTGACGGGCGATGCCGCTGGGCCGCCGGTGCTGTCGCCCGACAGTACGTCGATGGCGTTTGCGGCCGCCGGGGCGGACGGCAAGACCGCACTCTGGGTGCGTCCCATGAACTCGCTGGAGGCGCATGCCCTCCCCGACACCGACGGTGCGACGTTTCCCTTCTGGTCGCCCGACAGCCATTCGCTGGGATTTTTTGCCGACACCAAGTTGAAGACGATCGATCTGAATGGCGGCTCGGTGCAGGTAGTTTGCGAGGCGCAGCTCGGACGCGGAGGCGCGTGGGGACCGGGCGGAGTCATCTTGTTCTCCCCGCTCTCGTCGTCGCCCTTGCTGCGGGTCAGTGCCAGCGGAGGAACTCCAACCCCACTCACAAAGATCGATGCGGCCCAGCATACTTCGCACCGCTGGCCGTTCTTCCTGCCCGACGGTAGGCATTTCCTCTATCTGGCCCTGCACCACGATCCCTCGAAGACGGCGAACAATGCGATCTATTACGCATCGCTCGATGGGCGCGAGAGTCGCCCGCTGTTCCGTTCGCAATCGAACGCCGTATACGCGAGCGGATTTCTTTTGTTCGCGCGCGGTGACCAGTTGATGGCGCAACCCTTCGATCCCGCGAAAGGAACACTGAGCGGCGAGCCGCACGG
>JAYTFO010000064.1:0-4154 GCA_043734305.1 Acidobacteriota bacterium
GTGCAGGGAACTCCCGGCGGCGGCGTTGGCGGCTACGGCGCGGGCGCGCCCGGAGCCGGCGCAGGCGGCACCAGCAGCGGCGCGGGCGGCGCGGGCGCGGGCGCTTCCGGACTCGTGCAATCGACTCTGGGCACGGGCACTGCCGTAGCATCGTACGACCCAACGCTCAACCTGAATATGGGCATCGAACATCAGACCCTGCCCTTGTCGAACCTGCAACTCAATGGCGTGCCTACTCTGCAAACGAACTCTTCACTTGTGAACGCAAATATTTCGCAGGCCTTTCCCACCGGTACATCCATCTCCTTTGATTTTGACAACAGCCGCGAAACGACGAACAGCACTCATACCAACCTGTCTCCGGGCCTGAACTCTTTCTATCGTGTGACGGTGCGCCAGGAGTTACTGGCCGGGTTCGGTTTCGGCCCCAACCTGCGCTTCCTGCACATTGCGAAAAATAACAAAAAGATTTCTGACATTGCATTCAAAGACCAGGTGATCGCAACCATCACCCAGATCGAGAACATCTATTGGGACCTGGTCAGCGCCTGCCAGCAAGCGCGCGTCAACGAACAGTCTTTGGCGTTTGCGAATCAGACTTTCGAAAACGCCAAGAAGCAATTGCAGCTGCAAGCCATTCCCGAGATGGACGTATTGAAGGCCGAGGCCGAAGTTTCCAAGCGCGATCAGGATCTGACCATCGCCCGATCCAGTTTGCAGTTACAGGAGTCCCTGATCAAGAACGCGCTCACCAAATCCCTCGACGATCCTGCGCTGGAAGAAATGCCCGTCGTCCCCACCGATCAGATGCGCGCCCCGGACACCGAAGCGAGCGAACCGATTCTCGACTTAATCGACCGGGGATTGCGCAATCGTCCCGAACTGCTGGAGACGGACATTGACCTGGTCAACCGGCAGATCAGCCGCAAGGCCGCTGGCAATGCGCTGTTGCCTGCGCTCTCCTTGATCGCCTTTTACGGAGGCGCAGGCTTGGCGGGAGAGCTGAATCCTGCATTCGAAGGCAACAACTCCTCAAACGTCCCCACCGACCTGGGAGGGGCAATGCGAAACGCATTCAACAATTCCTCCCCCGACTATTTTGTTGGATTGAACCTGAACATTCCATTTCGCAACCGTGTCGCGAAAGCCGACCAGTATCGCTCCGAGCTTGAATATCGCCAGGCCGGTCTGCGCAAAGAGCAACTCAAGAAGCAGATTCGCATCGAGGTGCGGAATGCTCAATACGCATTGGAGCAATCGCACGCCCGGGTCGAGTCCGCAACCAAGGCGCGTAACCTGGCACAGCGCACTTTCGAGATCACCAAGAAAGAGCAGGATCTAGGCGCGGGCTCCAGCTACCAGACCATGACCGCGCAGCGCGACTTATCCGTGGCCGAACTCGACCTTGTCACTGCCACAACGACTTACGAAAAAGCCCGCGTTGAACTTGATCGCGCAACTGGAACGACTTTGGAACATAATGGAGTGCTGATCCAGGATGCGGTCAGCGGTACGATTTCCGCCTCATCTCCATAACCCATGCCGACATCGGCCAAGCCGCAAAGTATCCAGCCCTTGACGCCTTCCGATCCCCGCGACCTCCGCGCTCCCCACATCCTGGCCGCGGACGATCAGCAGCACATCCTCGAAGCCCTTGATCTTTTGCTGCAACCGCAGGGATATCGCGTCGAGAAGGCTCAATCGCCCGCCCAGGTTCGCGAAGCGCTGGCCACCGATTTCTTTGACGCCATCCTCATCGATCTGAATTACACCCGCGACACTACCTCCGGACAGGAAGGCCTCGATCTACTTTCTGAAATCGTGGCGCTGGACAGCACGCTTCCCATCATCGTCATGACTGCCTGGGGCAGCGTGGAACTCGCGGTCGAAGCCATGCGCCGTGGAGCGCGCGACTTTGTGCAAAAGCCCTGGGAGAACGAGCGCCTGCTCGCCATCCTGCGCACGCAAATCGATTTGCATCGCGCTCTCCAGCGCGCCGAACGCCTGGCCGCGGAGAACCGTCTCTTGCAGGCGCAGGGCCGCCCGGAATTCATTGCCTCGGCTCCCTCCATGCAACCCGTTCTCGAC
Source organism: Acidobacteriota bacterium (assembly GCA_043734305.1). Classification (GTDB taxonomy): domain Bacteria; phylum Acidobacteriota; class Terriglobia; order Terriglobales; family Acidobacteriaceae; genus Acidiflorens. The sequence goes on from JAYTFO010000064.1 coordinate 2,089, forward strand.
GCGATGGCCCGGGTGGGTCCGTCCGACGCCAACGTCCTGATCACAGGGGAGCACGGCAGCGGCAAGGAAGTCGTGGCGCAAACGCTGCACGCGCTTTCCGCGCGCGCGTCGCGTCCTCTCGTCGCAGTGAATACGGGCGCGCTGGCGGAGGGAGTTTTTGAAAGCGAACTCTTCGGCCACGTGAAAGGCGCATTCACCGATGCCCGCACCGACCGCATCGGACGCTTCGAACTCGCCGATGGCGGCACCATCTTCCTCGACGAAATCGGAAACATCCCCATCCGGCAACAGGCGAAATTGTTGCGCGTGCTGGAATCCGGCGAGATGGAGCGACTGGGATCCTCGCGATCCAGGCGAGTCGACGTCCGCGTAATCTCCGCCACCAATGCCGACCTTCCGGCGGCATGCACATCGGGCCTGTTCCGCGAGGATTTGCTTTTCCGGCTCAACACCGTCGAGATTCATGTCCCGGCATTGCGCGATCGCCGCGAAGATATTCCCACGCTGGCCGTGCATTTCCTCAGACGTTACGCAGCACGCTATCGGCGCGAAATCGCGGGTTTCGACGCTGCCGCGCTCCAGGCAATGGCGCAGTACGCGTGGCCGGGCAACGTCCGCGAACTGGAACATACTTTGGAACGGGCCGTCCTGATGTGCCGCGGTCACGAGATTCAAGCCGCGGATCTGGGCCTGAATCTGCAGCGTCCGCAAGCGCAGAATCTGGACGAACTCAGCCTCGAAACAGTAGAAGCCCTGCTCGTGCGAAAAGCACTGGCGCGCTTCCAGGGAAATGTGAGCCAGGCTGCCGAAGCGCTCGGCCTCAGTCGCGGCGCGCTCTATCGACGCATGGAGAAATATGGGCTCTAGTCCGCTGCCCGGCGGCAGGTCCCCAGCGCGAAAGGCTCCTCCAAAGCGGCGTCGCTTGCTCTACGAACGCCGCGTCAGCCTCAACTCATTTCTGGTGGCTCTCCCCGGGATCATCGTCAGCGGCGTTCTCATCTGGTTGCAGTCATGGTCCACAGAATCGAAAGTAGCGCTTTCGCTCCTGGAATTGTTGGCCTGGTGGCTGCTGGCCATGGTGTTCCACGAGCAAGCAATCCGGCCCTTGCAGACGTTGGCGAATGTTGTTGCTTCTCTTCGCGAGGAAGACTATTCCTTCCGCGCACGCGGCGCCGCCACCGACGATGCTCTGGGAGAACTCTCCCTCGAAGTCAACGCACTCGCCGACCTGCTCGCCGACCAGCGTGTCCGTGCGATCGAAGCCACCGCGCTTTTGCGCAGGGTGGTGGAAGAAATCGATGCCCCTCTGTTCGCGTTCGATCCCGACCGAGTTTTGAAACTCGTCAATCCCGCCGGTGAACGCCTTCTCCAACAAGCCGCGGTTCGCCTGATCGGACACACTGCCGATGACCTGGGACTAGCCGAGTGCTTGAACGCCGGCAACGAATCGCTCGTTGCCCTGCCCGCAAACAGCCCGAGCGCTCGCTGGTTGGTACGGCGCAGCAAGTTCAGGGAAAAAGGTGTGCCCCATACGCTGGTCGTCTTGTCCGATGTAAGCCGAGCCCTGCGCGGAGAAGAGCGCAAAGCCTGGCAGCGCCTCATCCGGGTGCTGGGCCACGAACTCAACAATTCCCTGGCCCCTATCAAATCCATCGCGGGAAGTTTGGGTGCGCGCCTGGCGACAACCGGCCTCAATCCCGACGAACGCCATGACTTCGAACGCGGCCTGGAAATCATCGAAGCCCGTGCGGCGTCGTTGAACAGATTTCTGCAAGCCTACCGGCAATTGGCGCAGATGCCCCCTCCCGTCGTGAGGAGTGTCGCGCTGCTTCCCATCGTGGAGCGGGTCGCGTTTCTTGAGACCCGCCTGCCGGTAATCATCGCTCCCGGCCCGAACGTCACACTGATGGTTGACCCGGATCAGATCGAGCAGATGTTGATCAATCTCGTGCGCAACGCTGTCGAAGCCGTTCTTGAAGCTGCGCCGTCTGGCGATCCTTCGCCCAATTTTGAAAGTCGCGCGGAAACCTCCACGCCGCAGGTGACGATAAGTTGGATCGTCGAGA
>JAYTFO010000065.1:0-6358 GCA_043734305.1 Acidobacteriota bacterium
GCGACCACGAACATGCCGGCACAACGGGCCGTGGAAAAGACGCGCGCTGGAAAAGTCATAACGCCGACTTTCCCACCGCGCTTGGAAATCCCGCAAAAAACGCGGGATTCCCACTTTCCCACCGCCCCGACCACGACTGCTGTTGTTTAACTGAAACCGGACAGATCACGTGCTACAAAAAGCGGACATTTTAACTTGCTACGGACATGTTTATGGCCTTTGTTTCGAAGTGGCTTGCTTGTCTTTGTACATGGCGGCGTCGGCTTCCTTGATCACATCCTGCATGGTGATTCCGGTCCGCCATTGTGCCAGCCCGACTGCCGCCGAGACCTCAACGTCACGCGTGTCCTTCGTTCCGCCGGCCTGAATCGTGTACTTGCCGAAGACCCATTTCTGAATACGATCGAGGTGGGACTTCGCTCCCGCAAGATCGCAGGTCAGTACGGCAATGAACTCATCTCCGCCCCACCGGCCGGCCATGTCAGCGGACCGGATATTCGTTTCCAATTCCTTGGCAAACTGCACCAGCAGATGATCGCCCGCCGCGTGACCGTGGGTATCGTTGATCTGCTTGAATCCGTTCAGGTCGAGCATCACGACGCAGAACGTTTCGTTCTGCAGCAGAAGCCATTCCATCCGGGCCTCAATACTGCGACGATTCGCCAGGCCGGTGAGAGTGTCCTTCAACGCGAGATGCTCAACCGCCTTGAGTTTGGTTTGGTAGGTGGAAACCTCGGCGCGGAGTTGAGCGACGGACTCCTGACTGTCCCGCTCCATTTGGTCGACGCAGTTTTTCAGTTCGGTGGCGCGCTGCATCAGGGACGCCCGGATCTGAGTCAAGTCGTCGAGGTTCGCAATGGCTTTCAGACGGGTCGTCAAGTCGTTAAACTGGGCCGTGTAGCGCTGATCGCGCGCTCCGACGGACTCCGCGGTCTTCGCCAACACGATGAGAAGTTCTTTGACCTCGTTGGATTTCGTCTGGAAATGTTCCGCTGTTCTAGTTCCCCATTTGTTCAACCCGTCTGCGACTTGTGGTTCAGTTTGTTTCATGCACTCGATGGTGGGATCGTTGGCCAAACGATTTTCGATCCGGGCGAGTTCCTGTTCGAGATCTGAACCAACGGTAGGGCAGGCTTGCACGGCACTCTGGCCCATGCCGCGCAGCGCGGAACAATACAGCTCCATCATCGCCGGAAGAAGGACGCCGTCTTCCGGCTCACCAGCAGGGTGCTGGGTCATTTCCATATCCAGATACTTCTTCAGTGAAATCAAAGTTGGTTTCTCCTGTGGCGCTGACCTGACCAGCGGCAGCTCCGCCCGGCATACTTAGTTGTCTTATCGGCAGGGTGGGGCTGGAACCTTAGCGGAGACGCCGGTTCCCTGGAGGGTAGATTTGACTGGTCGCCTAACAATTCCACTGCGACAGCAAGGTCCCTGACGCACGTGTGGCGGCGAGACGCCGCCACGACAGCCGGCAAGATGCCGGCGCTACACTTCAGTGACTCTTCGGCGCCGGTCCCGGTCTTCGCAGTCGCTCACGCGCCTGGGTCGCTTCGTTGGTCTTGGGATAGCGCTGGATGACGTGCCGCAGTTCCTGCGTGCCTTCTTCTTCTTTTCCCAACTCCAGCAGCGCAAAACCTTTTTTCAGTTGCGAGGCAGCAGCTTTATTGCCGCCGGGAAAATTCTGCAATACCAGATCGTATTCTTCGATGGCCTTCGGAAAACTGCCAGCACGGAACTGCAATTCCGCAAGATAGAAGTGGGCGTTTCCGGCAAGATCGGTGTTCGGATAGAACTTGACGTAGTCGTTCAACTCTTGTGCCGCCAGATCGGCCTTGCCGCCGTTGTAGTCGCGCAGAGCGTTGTTGTAGAGCACATCCGGCGGCGGAGCCTGCGCCATCGCCTGCGCTTGTTGCTGCTGCTGGGCTTGAGACGCGGCCAGGGACTGTTGCGCCGACTGCATGTCTTCCAGTTGCTTACTCAGCTTCGCCATGCGGACCTTGAGTTCGTCCATGGTGTCGTTGAGAGCTTGAATCTGGCCGGAGATCTGGTCGACCTGCGCGCCGCGATCCTGCTGCTGTTTGTTGATCGCGGTTTGCAGGTCTTTGAGCGTGGTATTGACCTTGTTGGCGACGTCGGTGTTCTGTTCGACCAGATTCTTCATCACGCCCATGCGCTCGTCGAACGATTGCTTCATCTGCGTCATCTGCTGCTGCAGTTGATCGACTTGAGTTTCCAGCTGGATGATTTCTTTGCTCGCACCGTAAGCCGGAGCGAGCGAGAGAGTGAGAATCAGGGCGGGGACGAGGAATATACGATTCGATTTCATAGTTAGCCTATGGGGATGCGAAAGTAGCGCCGGCATCTTGCCGTCGCATGTGGGGGCGAGACGCCCCCACGACAGCCGCCGAGACGGCGGCGCCACATTATTGTTCATTCACAAAGTGTCCGCGGCGATTCTGCTGCCAACAGGATTCGTTCGATTCGGTGCAGAACGGTTTTTCCTTGCCATAGCTGATGGTCTTGATGCGATCGCCACCGACTCCGCTCTGGATAAGTGCGTTCTTCACGGCGTCTGCACGATTGGTACCGAGCGCGAGGTTGTATTCGGTGGAGCCGCGTTCGTCACAGTGTCCTTCGATCGTGATCCGGACATTGGGATGCTGTTGCAGGAACTGCGCGTCCGCCTGCAAGGGCGCCTGCTGATCCGGGCGAATGTCTCCCTTGTCGTAATCGAAGTAAATATCCTTCACGTTCTGCGCGAACAGTTGCTGCTCGCTCAGAGATGGCCCTGGCGGTGGTGGCGAAGAAGGAGCGCTCACGGTGACGCGTGCGGTCGCATCCTGCGTGCCGCCCGGACCCGAGGCGGTCAGGCGATAGGTTGTCGAGTCAGCGGGCGTGACGGAACGCGAGCCGCTGGTGACGACCGCGCCGATCCCGTCAATATCGACGTTGGTTGCATTGGTGGTTTGCCAGGTGAGAGTTGTGGCCTGTCCTTTTTCGATGGTGTTCGGATTCGCCGACAATGAAGCCGTAGGCGACGCAAGCGATGGAGGGGGCGGTGGTGGCGGCGGCGCGACTTTCTTCGCGCAGGCGCCGATCAACAAAATAACGCTCAGGATGAATGCCAGGCTTATCCATCTTTTCATCGGGTGATTAACCTCGTTTCTAAAAGTTTAAGCGTGTGCCGGGTCCCGCGCAACGAATGTGCTGTGAAGATTGCCGTTGCTAACCAGGTTCCCTTACTTCCAACTCCAATTGGGTTGCGAGTTGTTGCCGCTGAAGGTCAACTGTTTTACGTTGGTGCCATCGGCCAGCATGGAAAAAATCTGATCGGTGCCGGTACGGTGCGATTGGAACACGATGTGCCGTCCATCGGGCGACCAGCACGGAGAATCGTTGCGGCCGGCATCGTGCGTAAGCTGCACCCATTGCTTGCTGGCGATGTCCATCAAATAAAGATCGTTCGAACCGGGTTCGCCGGGGCCATACTTGCGCATCCAGGAAAAGGTCAGGAACTGCCCGTTGGGCGCCCAGTTTGGCGACACGGCGTAGCCCTGGTCGGTGAGGCGCTGCACGTTGGTGCCGTCGGCTTCCATGGTGAAGATCTGCGGCAGTCCGGTGCGTCCGCTGACGAAAGCGATCTGCGCGCCGGTCTTGCGGTTCCAGGTCGGAGATATATCTGGACCCTGGCCCGAAGTGAGCCGGCGAATATTTCCGCCCGAGGCATCGGTCACAAAAATGTTGGGATAGCCGTTGCGCGAAGAAGAGAGCGCCAGCTTAGCGGCGTCCGGCGACCAGGACGGCGAGAAATTCATTCCGCCGAAGTGCGGGAAGTTGACCATACGGTTTAGCTCGACCGAAAACATGGTGATATCCCAGCCGGTTTTGTTGTTGGCGCTAAAAGCCAGCCGCGAGCCGTCGGGCGAGATGCGCGGCGACAGCGAAATGGTGCCGAGATGCGTGATGGCGTGCTGGTTCGCGCCATCGTAATCCATGGTCCAGATTTCCTTGTGGCCGCTGTGGTCGCTGACAAAATAAATTTTACTTTCGGCGATGCCTGCAATTCCGCCGCCCAGCCGGAAAATAATTTCATCGGCAAACTTATGGGCGATGACGCGCACGGCATCGGAGGTCGCGTTGTCGTTGTATTGCTTGCCAAGCACTTGCGGCGAGGTACTCGTGCTTTTGACGTCGTACAGCCAGCCTTGCACTTGGACTTTATCCGCGGTGACGCCCAGGTTGCCGAAGGCGAGCATGGAAGCGTTGGGTGGCGGCGAATTCCAGTCTTTGGTGTTGAGTTCGGTCGGTTGACCGGGGACCTGCAAGGGATTGAAGCTCTTCGAGACCAGGTCGAAAATACCGGCGTTGTCGAGATCGTTGAAGAGCGTGTCGTTGAAGGTCTTGAGCAGGGCGGCGTTTTTGGGATCGGGCGTTGAGGCCTTGAAATCAGACGCGGCCAGGCGGACCTTGTCGACGCCGAGGCCGGTGCCGGTTTTAATCCAGTCCTGGGCGAAGGCGGTAGTCGCGAGGAGAAACAACAGGGCAATGACAGCAACAGATCGAATGCGTTTGTGTTGAGCCATGGTACTCAATGTCCGCTCCAGTTTTTCTTTCGCCCCTGCGGGGCTGCACTTCTTCGCGACCTTACCCACGGCTTGCGCCGTGGGCTGTATTCTTGCGCCGCTTCGCGGCTAATGGTTACGAGCTACAAGCTAGTGGCGAACAGCGAACGACCAACAGCAAACGACGAAAGCGAACGACGAACGACCACCGACTATTTCTTATAATCAAACCAAAACTCTACCGAGACTTTATTTCCTGCGTACTCGGGTGGCAACGGTCCAAAAGTATCAATGCGCTGGACGGCCCGAATCGCCGACTGGTCCAGTTGCGGCACGCCGCTCGACTGCTCGATGGTTACACTCTGAGGCGTGCCATCGCGTGCGATGTCGAATGTCAGATAGAACCGCTTCGCTTCTTTAATGCCCGGGTCAACCTCATACCGAAGCCAGTTCTCCGAGACCTTGCGTTGCACCGCCTGCACGTACCAGGAAAAGCGGTTGCCGAAATCGCCGCCGCCTCCCGTGAATCCGAAGCCGCCCTTGGCGCCGCCTGCATTGAACATGCTGTACGGCCCGCTGACCGGGCCGCCTTCGCCGTAGGGAATCTGATTCGTCTCTTCCGGTTCGGGCTCGGGCTTGCGTTTGGCCGCGCTCGCGATCGGTTTCGGTTTGAGCTTTGCATTCTTATCCGGGATCGCAATCGCTTCTGGTGGCGCCTGCTCCTGTGCTTTTGGTTCAGACTTCGACAATCCCTTGGAGTCCGTCGCCAGTACATTCGTGGTCTCGACCGCGCGGGCGGGCAGCGGGACTGAGTTCACTAAGGTCGCGCCCATCGCATCTCCGCCACCGCCCGCGCCCCAGCCTTCGCCGCGGGAGCCATGAACGAACGTGGTGTACAGCACGATGAACGTGACGAACGCGAGATGCAATCCGGCGGACCAGGCCATGGGCCGGGTGAGCTGGCTGTGCTCGCCGTAGATGTCAGTGCTTGCCGCCATGGGAATCGATGGGCTGCGTCACAATGCTTACGTTGCCGATGCCGGCCGCCTTGACCGCGTCCATGACCGTCGCAAAAGCGCCAAAGGGAACCGCTTCGTCGGAGCGCAGATAAATTGCCTGATGCTGCGGATCGCGAATTCTCTTCCTGAGCGTGGCTGCGATCTGGTTGATGTTGATGGGATCGTTGCCGAAATAAACTTTTTGCGACTTGTCGATGCTGATGACCAGCCGCTCTTCCGTGATCTCTTTGACCGTCTTGGTATGCGGCACACTCACTTCGATGCCGGACTGCAACACCGGCGCCGTCACCATGAAGATGATCAGCAGCACTAGAACAACGTCCACCAGGGGCGTGACGTTGATGTCGGCGAGTGCGGTCTGCGTGCGTCCGTTGGAGTTGGTGAAAGCCATCAGCGTCGCGCCTCGGCTGGTGGCGTCTGGCGCTCGACCAGGTTCAACATTTCCAGCGAGAAATCGTCATTGCGTGCGGCCAGTTCGCGAATCGATCCGATGATCAGGTTGTAAGCGATCACCGCTGGGATCGCCGCCGCGAGGCCCGCGGCAGTGGTAATCAGCGCTTCGGAAATTCCCGGCGCGACGGCGCGCAGGGTTGCGGCACCCGCTGCGCCCAATCCGTGGAACGCGTCAATAATGCCCCAGACGGTTCCGAAGAGTCCGATGAACGGAGAGACCGAGCCCGTGATCGCAAGCCACGGAACATTGCGTTCGAGACGCGTGATCCCTTCCGACGAAGCAATCTGCATGGAGCGCTGGATGGCGGGAAGATTGTGGAT
>JAYTFO010000066.1:0-11141 GCA_043734305.1 Acidobacteriota bacterium
GGTCCACGGAATGTCGTAGATGCTGCCGCTATAGTAGGTCTGGTGGGCAATGGCGTAGTTGGCGATATAGGAACTGAAGGCGTAGAGGGCGGACGCGCCCAGCAGTTGCGCGTAGAAATGCCGCCAGCCTCCCTGGGCGTGGTACGTGAGCCAGAGGAGCGCGAACATCAGGACCAGCATCTCGGCAAGATAGGTGCGGCTGAAGTTCGTGCTGTAGGCGGTTTCGTTGACGTAGACGGTCTGCCAGGGGATCACGATATACACGTAAAGGAAAACCCACCAAATCAGGAGGAGCGCGAAATCCAGCATGCGGATGCGCGCGTCGCGTTCGTCTTCTTCTAGGTGAGGAAGCAGGGCGAGACCGGCCATCATGGGGACCAGATGGAGGAAGAGGACCACATCGCCGGCGAAGGGGTTGGGCACCTCCTGGCGTTTGAAGACCTCGAAGTAGTTCCACATGCCCTGGTAAGAAAGCCAGAAGCACATGCCGCTGAACATGAGAATCCAGAAGACTCGAACGCGATGGCTCGGGCTGCGGGTGGCAAAAATATTGGGCAGAAAAGCGCCCGTCGCCATTAAGACCAAAGCGCCCTGGATCCAGTCGCTGACCTGAACAAGGAGGTCGCCGCGCGGGATGAGCAGAGACGCGGCGGCCTGGGCGAGCACCAGCAGGGCCAGCAGGAAGATCCAGAATTTATCGCGTAAGCGCAAGGCAGACTACTCCGATCTTTATTCTAAAACCCAATTGTGGAGGAAAGCGATTACTAGAGTAATGCGGAGGTCAGAGGTGAGAGGTCAGATTGCAGAGGTGGGGCGAGGTCAGAGGGTAGAGGTCAGATTGCAGAGGTAAAAGACTTTTGGTTCATCGGGTGTTCGCTTCTGCATTCTGACCTCTCACTTCTGCCTTGGTTTTCAACCTCTGCAATCTGACCTTTCACCTCTGACCTCCTCCACCGGGGTGGAGTTCCGGAGAGATTGACCTTAGAATTAGGCTCGCAGAAATCGATCTTGCAAATACGAGAGTTCAATTGGTCTTTTCGATTCCGAAATATCGCGATTTGTGGCGCTTTCGCGCGCCGCTCACTGCAGGGGAGATCCGGCGCACCGAGCGCTGGCTCGCGACCGCACGGGTCGCGCTGACCATCGCCACACTAATTACGCTCTGGATGGAACCGGGGCGGGGCGTGGTCTATTCGTTCTGGTTGTATTGGCTGCTGACCACCTACCTTGTGCATGGCGTGGTGGTGATGGTGCTGGTGCGTTTCCGGAACCGGTCCACACGTTCGTTTCGGCTGGTGGTGCATGGCGCGGACATCCTGTGGCCGGTGTTGATTTCGTTGTTTACGACCTCCGAGCGTGGTCCTTTCTTTTTATTTTTCGTTTTTGTGATGGCAGCAGCTGCGTATCGCTGGGGGTTGTGGGAGACGGTGGGCACGGCGATCACGGCGGTTGTGCTGTTGTGGCTTGAAGGATGGGTTGTGAATGCGGGTCTGGAGCAAGTGGCCGATGGATGGCTGCGGGCGATGCATCTGCCGCGGCTTGCTGTGGGAGTGCAGCACATCGATCCGCAACAGCTCTTTATGTCTTCGGTTTATCTGATGGTACTCGGGCTGCTGCTGGGCTACATGTCGGAGAACGAGAAGAAGCTGCGCGCCGAGCGCGTGGTGATTACGCGAGTGCTGAGTTCTGCGCGAGTGGAAGCAGGACTTACCCACACCATGCAGGAAATTCTTGGAGAGGTGTTGAATCTGTACGGAGCGCGCAGAGTCCTGAGTGCCTCGCAGGAAGCGAACAGTTACCGGGTGTTTCTGGCGGACGTGCATCGCACCTCGGAGGGCACGCCTCTGCTGCGCTGGCGCGACGCGCTGCCGGATACCGAAGCCGCCTATCTGTTCGATTCTCCGGCCGATGCCGTGTACGCGCGGCGACACACAAAAGCAAAAGGAGGACCCGCAAGCGGGATCGATGCGGTGCTGCTGGACGGCAGCGGGCAACGTCTGCGCGACGCCGATACAGCGTTTTTGGAAGGTCTGATGCGCGCCGAGACGTTTCAGTCGGTGGGCTCGGTGGCGTTCGGATTCGGTCAGGAGTGGGCGGGGCGGGTATTTATTTTCGATCCGCAGAGGATGGGAGATCCAGAAGAGGAGTTGCGGTTCCTGCAGGAATTCGCGCAGCAGGTGGGACCCGCAATCTACAACGTGTACCTGATGCGGCGATTGCGGGAGCGCGCCGGAGCGGTGGAGCGGGCACGGTTCGCGCGCGAGTTGCATGATGGCGCGATTCAGTCGCTGATCGCCGTGGAGATGCAGCTCGACGTAGTGCGGCGGCAATCGGGACAGCAGCCGGTGGTGACCAGCGAACTTTCACGCATCCAAAAGCTGTTGCGCGAAGAGGTGCTCAAGCTGCGCGAGTTGATGCAGACCATGAAGTCTTTCGAGGTGGACGGGGAGCGCCTCCCAGGCTTTGTGGCAGACACGGTGGAGCGCTTCCGGAGAGAGACGGGGATTTCGGCGGAGTTTGTCTGCGAGATTGAGAAAGTGGATCTGCCGCAGAAAGTTTGCCGCGAACTCGCTCGCATTGTGCAGGAGAGCCTGGTCAACGTCCGCAAACACAGTGGAGCACGGCACGTTCTGGTGCGTCTGGCTCATCGTTCGGGCAATGTGCAGCTGACGGTGGAGGACGACGGGCGAGGTTTTTCATTTTCTGGCAGACTGTCCGAGGCGGAGTTGGCGATGAGCGGAAAGGGGCCGGCGGTGATTCGTGAAAGGGTGCGCTTGCTGGCAGGCGAACTCACGATAGAATCGAATCCAGGACATGGTGCTCGGGTGGAAGTCCGAATACCACCGGCAGGGAAGTCCAACAATGGATAGACAAGATCGTTCCATCCGAATCGTCATTGCCGACGATCACCCGATTTTCCGCGATGGGTTGCGTCGACTGCTGGAGACCGAGCCCGACATGAAAGTGGTGGGCGAAGCTTGCGACGGCCGCGAGGCCGTAAAGCTCGCAACCGAGATCAAGCCCGACATCCTTCTGCTCGATCTGGCGATGCCGCGCCACACTGGACTGGACGCCCTCCGCGACCTGAGTACGAACAGCGGAGCGGGGGCGGTCCGCATTATTTTGCTGACTGCGGCGGTAGAGAAGAAACAGGTTGTCGAGGCGCTGCAGTTGGGCGCTCGCGGTGTGGTGCTGAAGGACTCGGCTACTCAACTTCTGCTGAAGAGTATTCACGCGGTGATGTCGGGAGAGTACTGGGTGGGGCGGGACAGCGTCTCAAACCTTGTGCAATACCTGCGCAACCTGATGCAGAGTTCGAGCGAGGAATCGAAGCAGAAAAAATTCGGCTTGACCCCGCGGGAGTTGGAAATTGTGTCGGCGGTGGTGGCCGGATACGCCAACAAGGAAATCGCTGAATATTTCAAAATCAGCGAGGATACGGTCAAACACCACCTGAGTAACATCTTTGACAAACTAGGGGTTTCGACCCGCCTGGAGCTGGCCCTGTTCGCCGTGAACCAGGGGCTTCCGATCAAAACTATCGTTTAATCAATCACTTACAGTGGCGTGGTGATTCAGGTAATCAGGCAAGTGGCACCATCGTGCTACATGGTGTCACTACCGTGCTATTGGGTAGTTGCGTTTCGCAGCGGTACCTTATCAGAGTCGACACCGGAAGATTTGCGTTCGTGGGAAGCGTGCCCGAGTGTCTTCCAAATGGGGGAAAAAGTGATCTCAACTATTCGTCAGCTATGGAGTGAAGATCGTGGACAGGACGTCGCCGAATACGCGGTGATGCTGGCTGTGATTCTGGTGATCGTGATTGGCACGGTTCGTCTGATCGGCGGCAACGCGAATAACGTGTTCTCGCAGGTGTCGAGCACGATGTCGCAATAGGGAACCTCCCCCTATTTTTTGTCTGGCCGCGTATCCCCTCAAAATCGGCGTTCGCCGTCGCGCTAATCGTTCTCCCGCTAACGGAGAGCGAAGGCGCTTGGCCTCTTCCGGCACATATCATGACTCATCGCAATGATTCGTAGAGACGCCGCTATGCCGCGTCTCTACCACAGGGATTTCTACCGGGCCGAGGGGGGCTGAGGAGTCTTCTCGGGTGTGTCTGGTTTCGCGGCGGGTGCGTCTGGGGTTGCGGCGGGTACGGTCGTGGCCGGAACGGCTGCCGGTGTTGGAGCTCTCGTCGCTGGAGCTGCCGCGGGCGGCACCGTCACTGCCGGAGTCACGCTGGCCGGTGGATTGTTTCCAAACCTCGTCAGGAACGGGAAGAACGGTGTGACCTCGAAGGGCATTTTCTCGGCGGGTGAGTTGAGGGTCACCGGTTTGGTCTTGATCAATTCCAGGCGATCGGTCCAGGGTTCGACTCTGACGCGGCCGCCCAGTGGCAAGGCGGCGACCTGATCGGTCTTCTTGAGATCGAACTGCGGCGAATTGGTCATCAACGGAGACATGCGGATCGCACTCCCGTTGAGAAGGCTGTCACCAAGATGGGGCCGGATCAGGCTCTTGAGTTGAGGAGCGCGCGCTTGCACCGCCTTCAGGAACAGTCCGGGCGTTGCCATCTTGTCTTTGTAGGGAGAATTGTTGATCAAATCCAAAGCCTTCTTGTCGGCGGCTTCTTCTTCGTTCTTGTCGCGAGCAAAATCCATGCGCTCGAAGGTGCGTTCATCGGGGAAGAACATGCGGTCGTTGAAGGCCAGCTTGGTGTTCAGTTTGTGGCCGAGAACGATGTGCGCCAGTTCATGGGTCAGCACCATGGCGAGGGAAGCCTCGTCAGGTAGAACGTCAACCATGCCGCGGCTCATCACGATGGTGTGGCCGATGGTGAACGATTCGAGCGGCGTGGTCAGCAGAACGCGGCAATGCACCTCGGGCTGAATGTCGAGGTTGTTGGTGATCATCACGTTGTTGACGACGGTTTGCAGGACTTTATCAATCTCGCCTTCCGGAGCGAGCAAGCCGATCTGCTGGAGGCGATCAATCACATTGATTTCAGCCTGCCGTTCCCAGGCGCGCTGCGCTTCGACGGGAGTTGCGTCCTGCGATTTCTGGCTCTGGTCCTGCACAGGATTGGGCGCGTCCACGGTGATGTCGGTGTATTCCGAGCTGCGCCGAAAATCCTTCAGGTTGTAACCCCAGAGGCGGGTCTGGGCTTTGTAGTGGACGGTCTGGCCGATCCGGTACTTGAGGTCCGACTCCTCGGAATAAACCATTGCGGGCAGCCAAACGCCGGGCCGCATGTTCAGGCGCCAGCTGTCGAAGTGCAGGTAGTAGCTGGAACGCGGATGCGGGTAGTACGTGCCGTTGAAGCGGACGATGTTGTAGTTCTGCTCCTCAATCCAGATGCGGCCGAGGAAGCGTCCCTTGCCGGCGTCTTTCTTGGGCGCGACGTCAAGCACGACGCAACGCACTTCTCCCAGAAACTCGCGGCGGACGAAAGTAAAGTCGTAGTACTTGCGCTGAAAATCTTCGTCGAGGATCACCATCTGCGCAAAGCCCAGCGGCAGGAACTTCATGGTGTACGCGTTGCTCATTTTGCTGAGCATGCGCTTGCCGAGCCCGCCGGTGGTGGGCGAGGTGAAGGTGCGATCGTCGGCGCCGTTGGTCATATCCAGACGACCCAGGAAATAGAGATCGCTCACCGGGACGGTGGTGGACAGGTCCTTATCGTCCTTCAAATTCTGGAGATAGGTTTCGACCAGAGGGTGCAAATTCTTCATCTGGGCCATGAAGAAATGTTCGCGTTCCACGGCTCGATCGATGACCTGGTCGAAGCTGGCAGCGGCGACCGCCGCGTGCTGCGCGGCTGCGTCGCGGGTGGAAAGCTCAGGGTCCGTTGCCGGCGGGGTTTGAGCGAACAGGGTTGCGGCGAACAGACAGGCGAGGGAGAGACACGCGAAATAGGGTCGCAGCATATTCGATTATTTCATTCTACCTAAGATGCGAGCTATCTACGATGCAAGCTGGAACACAATATGGAGGACAGCCTGAAAGTCGGAAGGCTGACCGTCCTTGAGGGCAGGCTTGAACTGAATTTTTTCGGCGGCACGAATCGCCGATTCATCCAGTCCGTGACCCAGACCCTGCACGACGCGCTGGATATGAATCTGACCGGTCGCGGTAAAAACGACCTCCAGCAGAACTTCGCCTTCGACTTTGAGCCGACGTCCTTCTTCAGTGTAAACCGGACGGGGCTTGAAAGTGATCTCGGCAGGTATCGTCTTCGCCACGGGCTCCGCTGCCTTCGATTTTGCGGAGGGCGCGGCCACGTCGGTGTCTCCAAACCCGCCCTGGCGGACGGTGCCGCGAGAGGCGGAAACGCGGCCGGAATTGTCGCCGGTGGCGACGCCATTGCCAAAGCCGGCGCTGGCTACCACGCCGCGCGCGCCTTTCGCTCCGCCCGTGCCATTGCCTTGGCCGGGACCGGCGGGCATGTCGAATGATCCAAGTTTGGCAATCGTCACTGCATGGCCGGGGTTGTCACGGGCAGGCACTCCGTTGGGATCGCCGAGACCGCCAGTCTGGACTTTTGACGGAGCGGCGGCCATGGTCGGAGTCGCGGAACTACCGGTCGAAAACACATTCGTCCGGACAAGCTGTCTGGGCATCGCTGGCTTGGTGTCGGGAATGGCTTCGAGCTTGGCGGCTAATTCTACTTTCGGAGCCTGCACCTCGGGGACGACAACTTTCTTCGGTGCCTGCAGTTCCTTGGGCACGCGCAGAGCTTCCGGACGCGGCGTCACCACTTCGGCAATCTTCGGCGTTGGGAAGTTACGGACTGGAGCGGGCTTCTGCGGCGTCGGAGGCGGAGTATTCACCAGGCTGACGAAGTGATAATCGCGCATCGGTATTTCCAGAATCTCGGGGTTCACGAACGCGGCGACCAAAGCGACGGCCATGATCAGCGACTGCACACCATAACTGAAAACGAACTTCTGCCATCGGGCACGAGGCTCAGGAAGAAGGCCTAGAGTCAACAGAGAATCCTGGGAGTCCATAATTCACTTCCTCAGCAACTGACTAAATCAGCCGCTCGCCAAACAGGACGTCCTAATCCGGAGAATACGACCAATCCGGGTAGTCTTCCCAACATTTTTCAGCACGCGGAGACGGGCCGGGGGAAGCAACTACGATGATGTGAATTGCACGCCAAAGGCCACTTCCCAACCGCTGCTCTGGTGTCTAAGATGCTGGAAAGCAGCGACTTATTCAGGATATTCCCTATCCTACCAGACCGGAAGTTGCCACTTGCAAAGTTTTTCCTCTTCGGCCCGGGGAATTTGGGGAAGGAAAATGGAAGAAATTGCTCCGGGGGAGGGCGGTGTTGGGTCCTAATTTCGCCGGGATTGTTCAGGCTGATTCTCATGGGTTGATTCCCTCATGGCTGGCGATACGATGACCCGTTCCCGGTAGCCGAGCCATTATCGCTCATGGACTGGACCAATCGTACCGCCGTTCGACAGTTGACGTAACATCGCGATTTGCACTCATTAGACCTGGTTTTTGGCGAACAAACGGGTGTGACCAGCGTCACAGTTTATAGAAGGCTGACGCTATAGTCTCGTGGTTGATTTTGGCGGAACGCCCCCCGGTATCGTTGCCGTCTTGCTGCTAACCCTAAACATCATATTGGAGAAAAAATGATTAAAACGACCCTTGCTGTACTGGCTTTGGCTCTCTCTCTTGCTGTGCCTGCTGTCGCCTCGACAGTGGCCGTTGGCACCTGCACCAATTTCGTCCATTTCGCAACCATTCAACTGGCGGTGAATGCCGTCCCTGCCGGAAGCAAGATTGAAATCTGCCCCGGCACCTACCCGGAGCAAGTCACGATCACCAAGAAACTTACCCTTTTAGGAATCACCACCGCCACGCAGGACGCGGTTGTGATCGTGCCTCCAGCGACAGGCATGATTGTCAACACGACTGACCAACGGGGAGCGGTAGCAGCCCAGGTTCTGGTTCAGAACGCGATTAGCGTTATGATCAGTAACCTGACAGTGGACGGCAAAGGCAACCAGTACAACAACGACGATCTTCGTGGCATCCTGTATCAGGACGCATCGGGCATCGTGAACCACGTTGCCGTGCGCAACGAAGTGCCCAACGACACGCCGACTGGCATTCAGTCAGGGCAAGGCATCATGGTTGAGACCACAAACTCACCCAGCGCCGTTCTGACCGTAGAGAACAGTTCCGTCCACAACTACAACAAGAACGGAATCGTAGCGCGGTATCAGGGTGCCAACCTGACCGCCACCGGGAACTATGTTCAGGGTTCTGGTCCGATCTCATACATCGCCCAGAACGGCATTGAACTTGCCTTTGACGGTGCAACGGGAACGATTAAGAACAACACCGTGATCGACAATTTCTACACGCCGACCGACAGTAGTTCCTCCGATATTTTGCTCTACGACGCGCTAGAAGGCGGCGGAATTATAATTTCCGGCAACATTCTCGGCAACAGCAATATTGCTATCGCGCTGTTCACCGATACTCCGGGCACCTACGGCGACGGCGTTTCCGTCACCCTCAACAAAATCTTTGGCACATCGACCTTCGACGCCATCGACGTTTGCAGCAACAGCAATATCATTACGGGCAACACTATTTTCAACTCCACGCAGTCGGGGATTCACTTGGATGCCTCCTGCGTGGGCACTGGTAACGGAAACAACGTGTCTGGTAATACCATTCTGGAAAGCGCTTGCGCTGGCATCCTCTCAGATGCAGGTACGGGAACAGTGGGAATCAACACCTTTTATACCGTGCCGTTTCCGACAACAAACTCCACCGCATCGTGCACTCTCCCTGCGGAAGCGCAGGCGAGGCGCATGAAACAGCAACACATGCACGTACAGCCCTAATATTTGTGAGGGGAACCGCACGGGTGTCATACCCGTACGGTTTTTTATTGTAGGTGGGCATCCAATTAGAGTTGGCAACCAGTCGGCGTCCGGCGGGTGGCCCCGGTAACGCGGTGGGTGTCCCATTCATTCGCGTACGTTGCGAATGAGTGGGCTACCCGGACACGTGGCGCTTCTAATGAAATGAAGATCGCCCGCGCCATAGTCGCGATACAAGCCCTTGGTCACCTGGTCAGAGTATGTCCGAAGGTAGAGTTTGATTGTGATCTCGACACATTCCGATGGTGCTGAAACCCGCCCATCGCAAAGTGCGCGATGGGTGGGGCACCCGACGTTACCTGGGCCACCCGCCTGCACGTCCCGTCGAATTGCCCTCACCAAGAACAGTGTGGAGCAGTGAGCTGCTCACGTGCAAAACATCTCCAGTGTTGTAGTGAATTAAGCCAAGTTCTCTGAATCGGTTCAGAAAGAAGCTGACGCGCGAACGGGTCGTACCAATCATTTCTGCAAGAGTCCCCTGACTTAACTTCGGGACTACCCCTCCGGACACCCCTTTCTTGTCCGATTCGGCAAGTAACGTGAGAATTCGCGCCAAACGCTTTTCGCTGGAATTGAAAAGTTGATCTGCCAAATCCTCCTGGTGCCGAATGTTCCGCTCCAGCAAATAGCGGACAAAAAAGGTTGCCAATGCTGGATCCTGGCCGATTGCCAGGGCCATTACTCTCTTTTCGATGCGCATGAGAAGACAGTCCGTGATTGCAATCGCAGACGACATGCGAGGAAGCTGACGAGCCAGAACACTCTCACCCACAAACTTGTGCTCGTCAAATATGCCGAGAATCGCTTCTTTTCCGTTACTGGCGACGACACTGAGCTTCACCTTGCCACTGTGAACGAAAAATACCGACTGAGTGGCGTCACCTTGAGAGAAGATCGTGGTGTTCTTCTTAAAAGATACAAGCTGTCTGCCCTCGCCTGTGGCCAAAAGAAAGCCATGCGGAGGAAAAGAACTCTCACCTGTTTCAATTCCTATTTGCTGTAACACGTTGCCTCCTAAGCCGAAAAATCACGGCACAGTCAGTATTCGACAAGATATCGCCGCTGTTGGCTATCCGGGAAATACCGTAGTCAGGAAGGAAACATTGCTGAGAACAGAGGAACATCGATTCAGTGTCGGAGGAGGTTGGCATAGCAAGGTAAGACGACCCGCATCTATAGAATGAGCACTCTTGGGAGAGGACCTTTTCCCCTGGATGCGGGCCGTACACGTCCAGTGCTTGAGGCTGCTTGAGGAGGCCACCCGCCCGTTCGCGGGTATTTCCCAAAACGGCTCATCAGCCAGCGGGCGGCGCGGTAGGACATACGACTTGTAACCGTTCCGATTCCGACGAATCATCATTATGGGGTTGTCTGCATTGATACCGTCAATGGAAGAGAAAAAAATAGAGAGAGGGTCGGTCGAACCGCTCCTGATCCAGAGAGTTCTGGCGGGAGAAAAGGACCTCTTCCATGAGCTCATTCGACCATATGAGCGTGGGGCTTTTGTAGTGGCGTATTCGATCCTGCGCAACCAGGACGACGCAGAAGAGATCGTGCAGCAGGCAATGGTCAAGATATTCGTGCATCTTGCGGATCTCACGGAAAGAGACAAGTTCAAACAGTGGGCGATGCGTGTGATTGAAAATGAGGCCAAGATGTACCGGCGCAAGCGCCGCCAACATCTCTACGAGTCCATCGATCAGAACACAACGGAAGTCTCCGACGAAAAGCAGTTCTACCCGAGACAATTCGCTGATTGGCGCGACTTGCCGAGCGAGGCGGTCGAACAGAATGAAGTGCGCGCCGCAGTTGCCAAAGCACTAGGTGAACTGACCGACATCTACCGCGAGGTCTTCGTTCTCCGAGATATGCAGCACTTGGACGTAGCCGAGACCGCGGAGGTTCTGGGGATCGGGCAGTCCGCCGTCAAGACCCGACTGCATCGGGCGCGACTCATGCTGCGCGAGGCACTCACTCCCGTTTTCGCAAAGCCGAAGGTCTCGATCTGGGAGCGCTGGAAAGGGGTAAATCCATGGTTAGCTGCAAAACGATAATCGCCAACCTGTCCGCATACTTGGACGGAGACGCCGCGCCCGAAATGCGCCAAAAGATTGAGCGGCATCTGCGTGGCTGCCGCCGGTGCTCTGCGGTCTACGACAGCACGCGAAAAATGTTGGTCATCACGGGGGACGAACGCATTTTCGAGATTCCGGCCGGGTTCAG
>JAYTFO010000067.1:0-10473 GCA_043734305.1 Acidobacteriota bacterium
CCGACCGCTATGCCCTCGCGCAAGAGTGGTTCGACGTGGTCAAAGCCATTTGGAACCACAACGGGCCGTCCGATTGGAACGGCAAGTTTTACCACTTGAAGGGTGTGTACGGATTCCCGCGTCCCTATGACGGCATTCCGCCCATCATGAACGCCGCCGGATCGGGCGAGGGCCGTGATTTCGCCGCGCGCAATGCCGATTTTCTGTTCGCCATCTCCGTGGACCTGGAGAAATCCAAAACTGAAGTGGATACCATCAAGGCAAATTCTGCCAAGTTGGGGCGAAATACCGGTGTCTTCACTTTGTGTCACGCGGTTTGTCGCCCAACCAAGAAAGAGGCCGAGGACTACTACCGTTACTATGCCCATGACAACGCCGACTGGGGAGCGGTCGACAACCTGATGCGCCTTCAGGGCATGCACGCGCAATCGTTCCCGGCGGAGGCGCTGCAAATGCTGCGCGATCGTTTCGCCGCCGGACACGGCACCTACCCGCTGGTCGGCGATCCCGACACCATCGTAAAAGAAATGGAAAAGATTACCGCCTCCGGTTTTGCCGGTACCACCTTGAGTTTTGTCGACTACGTAAAGGAGTTTCCTTATTTTCGCGATGAGGTCATTCCACGTTTGGAACGAAAAGGTCTGCGCGAGAAATTCAAAGGGCAACCGGGTGCAGACTGAAAGACTGAGGTTCAAAACCAAGGATATGGCACAAGCATCTGGCCCCAGCCCCGAGAAGACGCTCTCCCAGGCCATCAAGGATCGAAGAGCCACGCCTAGTTTTTTAACCGATTCAGTGCCGGAGAATGACCTCAAGAAAATTCTTGAGGCGGGACTCTCTGCTCCCAGTGCCTACAATCTCCAGCCCTGGCGATTCTTGGTCGTGCGCGACGCAGAACAGCGCGCGCGCTTGCGTCAGGCAGCCATGAAGCAACCGAAGGTGGAAGAGGCTCCAGTGGTCGTCGTGGCCTGCGCCGATCTGGAAGGCTGGCGCAACGGCGATCTCGACGAAATCATCCGTCTTGCCCAGCAACACGGCTACGGCGATGAGGCTCGCTACGCCAGCATGCGCAAGAACATTGTCGGTTTCTTCGGTTCCACTCCTGGTACCGCCGGCGGATTGGCGCCCGATTTCGCGGTGTGGGCCAACCGGCAGACCATGATCGCCTTCACAACCATGATGTGGATGGCCGAAGTGCTCGGCTACGACACCGCGCCCATGGAAGGCTTTTACGAAGATCAGATCAAAGCGACGCTTGGCATTCCCTCCCACGTTCGGGTCGTGGCACTGCTTGCCATCGGCCATCGTAAAGGAGAAGACAAGCGCTTTGCCGGACGCTTTGCTATGCAACATACCGTATTTGCCGAGAAATGGGGGGAATCGATTCCTTAGCGCCGCCAGCCCAGTCCTTGTCCACTGCCCAGCCAGCGTACTGCAGCAGCGCATTACCGCAAGGTGGTGAACATTTCAACATTTCAACACCTTAACACTTGACAACGTGAACAGTTGAAGGCAAACTGCGTCTCTTAGCCGGACGGAAGGATTTTCCGCGTGGACCGAACGCAGATCAACCGCGTCAGTGTGGCAGATCAGGTGGCGGCCCTCTTGCGTCAGCGCATTCTGGAGGGCGAATTCCGTCCTGGCACGCAACTTCAGGAATTGCCGCTCGCTTCTTCTCTCGGTGTCTCCCGCAACACCATGCGGGAAGCGATCCGGATCCTGTCGATCGAGGGTCTTCTGCGCCGTAGTCTGCATCGTGGAGCTGCGGTTTCCCAACTTTCTTTACGTGATGTTCAGGAGATCTATCAATTGCGCCGGATGCTGGAGTTGCCCGCCGTTCTGGCGGCGCGGCGGCCGGACCCAGGTTTGCTGGAAGAGCTCGCGGCCGCGGTCGAGCACTATGAACTGGCGGTGCGGGACCGAAACTGGTCGCTCGCCGTGAGCCACGACCTGCACTTTCATGGTTTGCTGATCCACTTTCACGGTAACAAACGGCTGGATTCGTTCTACAAAAACATGCTCGGCGAACTT
Source organism: Acidobacteriota bacterium (assembly GCA_043734305.1). GTDB lineage: Bacteria > Acidobacteriota > Terriglobia > Terriglobales > Acidobacteriaceae > Acidiflorens. The sequence goes on from JAYTFO010000067.1 coordinate 2,032, forward strand.
CGGGTCGGCATGGTGCTGGTCGACCGAAGTCACGACAATCCCGGCGCGCTGATTCCCGTTCACAGAAAAATGTGCCAGTTGATCACTACGGGAAAGCTCAAGCAGTGTGCGGGTGTACTGGAACAGCATCTGGAAGATTCCGAGTCGAGGCTGACTCAGGTTATGCACGCGCACGCGGCACGTGGGGTACGGACAGCGCAATAGCTGTCTGCCAAAACACAACCGATTTACGAGGGGGAATTCGATGGCTATTCAACACGTCGTGGAATCCGATGCCGGGACGTCCGGCTTTGCTCTGTCCGCGCTGTTCTCTCGCCGGTGCCTGATGGTGGCGATTTCTCTTCTGCTGCTCCTAAGCATATCCACTTGGCTGGGAGCGCAGGCCGTGAATAGTACGCTGCAGGGACGCGTCCTGGACAGTTCGGGCTCCGCGATTGCGGGCGCGACGGTCACCGCCGTGAACGCTGCCAACGGATTGACACGCACGGTCACCGCCAGCGCGGTGGGCGACTATCAGATTCCGGGACTGCCGGCGGGCGATTACACCGTCAATGCCGAAAAGCAGGGATTCCAGAAGTCCGCCAAGAAAATTCACCTCGATTTGGGAGCGGCGGGAAGCCTGGATTTCGCACTCGGCCTCGGCCAGGTGCAGACGCAGATTGAGGTGCAGGACGTAGGCGCGCTTGCCGAGCCGACTCGAACAATGGTCAGCGCGGTAATTGACCAGGAGAAGATCGCGAACCTTCCCGTCAACGGGCGCGAGTTCATCGACTTCGCACTGCTGGCACCTGGGGTCACGATCGGCAATACGACTTCGGGCAGCACCGATGTGATCGTCGAGCCGGTCACCAAGCTTTCGTTTGCCGGCCAGAACATTCACTACAATTTCATCGCGGTTGACGGAGCCGACGATATCTCGACCGCTTCAGGCATTCAGCGCGGCACGCCGCCGCAGGAGTCAGTGCAGGAGTTCCGCGTTATCAACACCGACTACACCACGGAATTCGGCCGCGCGACGGCCGGCATCGTCAACATCATCACCAAGAGCGGTACCAACGACATCCACGGTTCAATTTACGACTATCTGCGCAACGACGCGCTGGATGCGGTCAGTATTCTTTCCGTGCCCGGATTTCACGCTTTGCGCCAGAATCAGTTTGGCGGCGCGTTCGGCGGACCAATTCGCAAGGACAAAACATTTATTTTCGCGAACTATGAGGGGCAGAGGCGCACCGAATCTCCGACTTACAACTCGACCGTGCTCGCTAACATTGCAGCGATCAATACGGTCAAGACGCAGACCTTTGGCCTAGCGCCCGAGAACCTGTTTGTGATGCGCGACAGCAATAGCGACAATGGCATGATCCGCTTGGATCAGAACTTCGGCAGCAGCAACCTTTACGCGCGTTACATCATCAATGATGGCCGTTTGACGAACCAGTCGCCATTGAACAACGGCTTTGACCTGCCTTCCGCATTCAAGAACAACAATATTCGCGACCAGTCGCTGGCGGGCGGCTTGACGACGGTGATTAACTCAAGATGGGTGAACGAGCTGCGCATGCAATACGCGCATCGCACCTTCGACTTCCCGGTGGTATCGACCCAGCCCCATCTCGAGGTGGCGAACACTTTTGCGGTTGGAGTGAACCGGGGCAATCCGGATATCTATCGTGAGTCGCGCTTTGAGTTGGTGGACAACGTGACCCATAACCGGGGGAATCACACACTCGGCTTCGGGTTCAACGTTGACCGGGTCGGCACGTACGAGTCCTTCCCCTTGTTCTATCCGTTTGAGGCAGACTTTGCGAACCTGGCGGCGTTTCTCGGCACCGACGGCGCGGCTGGCTGCCCCGAGGGCGTGGCATGCCCGGATCCTTTCGTAATTTTCTTTGAACGCTTCGACAAGACCACCGCGGCGCCTTTCAACGAGGGATCGTTGGCGGGCGGACCGGCCATATACCAGGGCGGGGCGATTTCTTCAGCGATTCGGAACCAGGCCGCAGCGACGCTCGACCACACTTACGATGGTTTCTACGTTCAGGATAAGTGGCGGGTCTCCAACAAGCTGACGTTGAATGCCGGAGTTCGTTGGGAGTTTGAAACCTGGCCTTCGGGCGTGCTCAACACGCAGTGGAAGAACTTCGATCCGCGCTTTGGGTTGGCGTACAGCGTCGGCGGCTCGCACAACGTTGTATTCCGTGCCGGGGTCGGCCTGTTCCACGGGATCATCCCGTCGCCGCTGTTGATGTGCCAGGCGCCCTCCTGCGGAGGGGCCGGCGCTTACCCAGGCCGTCCGTTCGAGAACGGTCTGAACGCAAATACCGGATTGTTCAGTTTTGCGAGCTCACCGTTCATCACCTATTCCGCCCTGTCTGCATTGTTCGGCGGCGGTCCCTTTGGCACCCCCGGACAAGCAAATTATATGAACGGGGTGGCCGCTGGGTTCTGCCCTGTCGGAATTGTGCCTGACTATGGCCCTGCGGGAACACTGGCGGGTTGCGGCTTCCTGCAACCAGCGACCATTGTACGCTTTGATCAGAACAGCCAGAACCCGTACGGCATTCAGACCAGCGCGTCGCTGGAATTCCAGCCCTTTAAGGACGCAGTGGTGAATATTACTGGAATCCATCTGCGCGGCGTGCACCTTGGCAGTTTCTACAATGTGAATCAACCCGACCCGAGCGGCACGGTGCAGTTCTATAACTCCAAAGGGCAGGCGAGCTGCAAGGACATGTATTTCAACTTTGCGGCCATCGCGGTTACTGCCCCGGATTGCGCCGGCGGAAACAACGTCAATTTCCCCTCGTCGATGGTGATTCCTGGCGTGCCGCACGTCAACGGCATCCCGGGCTTCCGCAATCCCAACTATAGTGTCTTTTTCGAAGCCCGCTCCAGATGGGACTCCGTTTACGACGGCCTGCTCATCAATATGAACAAGCGCATGAGTAACAATTTTTCGTTTGCCATCAGCTACACCTGGTCGCATTCGATTGACAACGGCCCCAACCCGAGCTTCGTCCTGATTCCGCAGGACAGCTTGCACTTCAGCAGGGAGCGCGCCAGTTCCGCGGATGACGCGCGGCATCGCTTCAGCGGCAATGCCATCTTCAGCAGCCCTAAGAACTGGAACGTGATCGCGCGCGACTTCAGCTTCAGCACGATCCTTACGCTGCAGTCGCCGCAGCACTTCACCAAGTATGCGGGCTTTGACTCGAATGGCGACGTATTTGGAAACAACGATCGAGTCGGCAACGAGCCCCGCAATACCTTCAAGGGAGATTCGATGCAGACCGTCGATGTCCGCCTGGAGCGCACGTTCAAGCTCGCCGAGAAGCTCCATCTGCAGGCCTTGGTGGAAGCCTTCAACCTGTTCAACACGGTCAATATCCGCTACTACAACACGAGCTACGGCGCCGCGGATTTCTGCGGGCCGGATCCAGGCGCTCCAGGTTGCGCCGGTTCGCCCCAGTTCTACAGGGAGGGCTCGCCGAACGCGGCGTATGGGACACCCAGTTCAGTATTCAACCCGCGCCAGTTGCAGTTTGCGCTGCGTCTGACGTGGTAGCGTCGTCAACGGCTGGACGGACCGCCTGCGCGGTCCGTCCAGCGATTTGGTTGCGAGTTGCCAAAACCGTTGCTCAGAATAAGGGTCCGCAGGTTCCCGCTGGATGAGTCTCACCGCAAGCGATTTCCGCAAGGCCATGGGATGCTTCGCGACCGGGGTCACGGTCATCACCGTCGATCAGGACGGTGAAGTCCACGGCATGACGGCGAATGCTTTTACCGCGGTTTCGCTTGATCCGGTGCTGGTCCTGGTTTGCGTGGATCAGCGGGCACGGACGCATACTCATCTGCAGGCTCGGAAAAGATTTGGAGTGAATGTGCTGCGCATCGATCAGCAGGCCATCTCGGAATATTACGCGCGCTCGGCGGAGACGCATCAGCACCCGGAAGCCGCGGGCGCCCGTTTCGACCGCACGGCGCACGGTACTCCGGTGTTACAGGGAGCTCTCGCTTACCTCGAATGCCGGTTGCACTCGACGCAGGCCGCGGGCGACCACACCATCTTTATTGCGGAAGTGGCGGAAGTTGTGGTTCGGGATGGAGAGCCGCTGTTGTATTTCCGAAGTCACTACCGCGATATCAAGCCGGTGGAACACTGATGCCAGCGATCATCAGGCCATTTCCGGACCATGCCAGTTCCGTGGCGACAAATTCCGCGGATGGGTCGGCTTCGAGTTTTTCGGCAATGAGCGCGCGCCGGCTCTACATTTTCGGAGGCATCGCTCTGATCGCCTGCGGACTTCTCTTCGGTGACATCTTTGCCGTTTTCATCCTTCACCAGAATGCGGCCAAGCAGGGTGAAGCGCTCGTCGCAGCCTCTCGCGCTGTCGCTGCCGGAGACTCCGCAGCGGTGAATCAAGTGTTCAGCCATCTTGGCGATGTGCTCGAGGACCGCGGCACCAAGGTGGATGCTCACGTCCACATGATCGGCGCCGGCTATCTGGCGCTGCTGCTGGGCTTGGTCCAGCCGTACATTGCTTTTTCACGGAAGACAAAAAAAGCTCTGGCGGTCCTGTTGATTGCCGGCGGAATTCTCTTGCCCCTCGGTATTTTTCTGATTCACTACGTCGGCCTCGTCGGCAGTCCGTTTGCTGTGATCGGCTGGGCTAGCGTGCTCGCCGATTCGGCGGGAGGTTTGCTGATCCTCGTTCTTGTGGTGCAGGCGTGGGGATTCTTCCAATACGTTCGCAGCGGCGAACTCAGCGAAGCCGAACTTCCCAGCGAAGACAGCATGCCGCGCCGTGCGCTGTTGACGGGGGGCACGATTCTTGTCCTGCTCGGCTTTCTGCACGGAGCTTATTACGCCGGTGCTCTGTTGTACGAACACGAGCGGATGGAGACCGCGATTCTGCAACGGATGATTGACGCGGCCTCCGCGGGAAAACTCGACGCGGCCGCGATTGAGGTCAACAATTTCGCTGGTCTGGCGGGCGCGCGGGCGGTGAACATTGCCACGCACTCGCACATCATCGAGTTTGGGTTGCTGGCAATGCTGCTCTCGTTCGTGCAGCCCTTCGTGTTTCTTTCGGAAAAATGGAAACGGCGGTGGGTGAAGCTTTTGCTTGGCGGCTCGTTAATTCTGCCCGTGTTTGTGCTGCTGGAGTTGAAGTTCGGATTGCTGGCCGGAGGCATCGCCGACATCGGTGGCCTGATGGTGCTTATGAGTTTGATTGGAATGCTGGTCGGTGTCGTGCGCTACTCTGGTGGACTCGATGTTGCCGCAGGAGATGGCGGGACGGAGGGAGCACGATGATCGGGTCGCGCAAACTTCTGATTCTTGGCGGCCTGGCACTCGCTGCGTTGGGCATGCTGTATGGCTTGCAATATGCGCTCTTCATTGAGCATCAGACGCTGGATCACCTGGGCGGATCGCTTGCCCAGTCATTTGCCGCGGCGGCCAATCATAATGCCGGGCAGTCGCAGGCGGCGCTCGATCAGTACGGTGAGACTAAGTACGACTATGCCCGGCAGGTAGACTTTCATTCTCACTGGATCGGCCTAGCCATGCTCATGATCGTGCTGGGCGTGATTTTTGAACGGGTCAACTTCAGCGAAAGAATTCGCCAGGTGGTTGCGGTCTTTCTGCTGGTGGGGAGTGTGCTGTTCCCGCTCGCTGTCATCCTGCAGACGTATCATCATGGTGCATTTGTTTTGAAGGCGCTGGCTGTGGTTGGTTCCGGGTTGGTCATCGCCGGTTTGACGGCGACGGCTTGGGGATTTGCCCGACCACAGACAACGGCCTAACGAATTCGGCTTGAACAGGATATTTAGAGGAAATCAATCGAATGTATCCGCGATCATTTCACTATCACCGGGCGGGATCACTGAAAGAAGCGGTCTCCATGCTCGGACAGTTGGGCGAGGGGGCGAAGTTTCTTGCCGGCGGGCAGAGTTTGATTCCGCTGTTGAAGTTGCGTTTTGCCAATCCCGAACACCTCGTGGACTTGAACTTCATCTCCGGCACCTCCTTCATCAAAGAAGAATCGGGGGCGCTTCGGTTTGGCGCGATGACGCGCCACGCCGAGATCGAGAACTCCGCGCTGGCTCGGAAGATTCCAGTGCTGCACGACTGCGCTGCCGGCATTGCGGACGTGCAGGTGCGAAACCGGGGAACCATCGGCGGATCGCTGGCGGAAGCCGATCCAAGTGGGGACTGGGCCAACGCATTGATCACTCTGGACACGAAAGTCCACTGTCTTGGACCGAATCGCGCGCGCGTCATCGAGTTGAAAGATTTCATCAAAGACGCCTACACCACCGAACTGGCTCACGACGAACTGGTGACGGAGGTAGAGGTGAAGGTTCCCCCGAAGGGAAGCGGTGGTGCCTACCTTGCATTTAAGCGAACCGCTCCCGTGTATCCAAGCGCCAGCGCAGCCGTGCAGCTCACTTTGGCCGGCGACACTTGCCAGGATGCTGCGATTGCTCTCGGCTGCGTCGGGCTCATGGCGATTCGTGCGACCGAGGCCGAGGCAACGCTGCGAGGAAAGAGTCTGGACGACAAAACGATTGCCGCCGCCGCTGAAGCCGCGCGTGCTGCCGCCGATCCACAAGCGGACACGCGCGGGTCCGCGGAATATAAACGCGAACTCGTGGTAGCTCTGGTCAAGCGTGCCATTCACATCGCAGCGCGCCGTGCTCGCGGTGAGCAAGTCGAAGGGGTCCATCTTTATGCCTGAAACCGCTACCGTGGAAAAAATCGCCATCACTGTCAACGTAAACGGCAAGCCGTATTCACGGGAGGTCGAGGGGCGGATGCTGCTGGTCGAGTTCCTGCGCGAAGCCTGCGACCTGACCGGCACGCATGTCGGGTGCGACACAACCTACTGCGGCGCGTGTACTGTGCTGATGAACGGCCTGGCCGTGAAATCCTGCACCATGTTTGCGGTGCAAGCAGACGGATCGGAGATCACCACAGTCGAGGGCCTCGAAAAAGAAGGCAAGCTCCACCCGATTCAAAAAGCCTTTGGCGATACGTACGGACTGCAGTGCGGCTACTGTACGCCCGGCCTGATGCTCTCGACTCATCAACTGCTTTCGAAGAATCCCGAGCCGAGCGAAAAAGAGATTCGCAAGGCAATCGCGGGCAACACCTGCCGCTGCACAGGGTATATGAATATTTTCAAGGCCATCGAAGTCGCGGGCCGGAACATGAAGGGAGCCTGAGATGGCGATCAAGTTTTCAGGTGTATTCGAGGTCAAGAAACAGCCCGAGGAAGTTTACGATTTTCTCACCGATCCCAATCGATTTGCAGCGCTGCTGCCCGAGTTCCAGAGCCTCTCCGTGGTAGACCCGACGCACTTCACCCTCAAGGTGAATGTGGGCATTTCCTACATTAAAGGCGCTGCTGAAGTGAAGATGGAACTGGCGGAGGGAGACCGGCCGCGCCGCGCGCAATATAAAGGACAGGGTGCCGTCGGCGGCGGCAATGTAACGATGGTCGCGGGTTTTGATCTGGCGCCGGTTGCCGATGGAACCAACGCCCGAACGACAGTGAACTGGCAGGGGGAAGCGCAAATTTTTGGACGCCTGGCGTCGGTGGCTGGTGGCCTGCTCGAACCCTTGGGCAAGAAACAGATTCAGAAATTGATCGATGGGCTGCAGGCAGCTCTGGCTTAGCTCGTGTGGTGCGGACACTCCTGTCCGCGAAATGTTTGTGGAGGCACCAGAATCGTGGCTGAAAAGAAAAACGGCAGCAAGTGCTGGGTTGGAGCTTCGCTCCCTCGCAAAGAAGATGATCGCTTGTTGCGCGGGCGGGGCAAGTTCGCTGACGACATCAAGCTTCGCGAAATGCTGTATCTCCGTTTTGTGCGCTCTCCGTATGCGCATGCGCGGGTAGTCAGTGTTGACACGTCTGCGGCCGAGGTACTCCCAGGAGTGGTGTGCGCTCTTACCGGGAAGGAGATTGCCGCGCAAACGCAGCCTTTCATCGAGATTGGTCCTGACCAGGCGCAGAAGATTCGCGACTTCCCCATGGCGGTCGGCAAGGCTCTTTACCAGGGCGAACCGGTTGCCGCGGTCGTTGCTGAATCGCCAAGCCTGGCCGATGATGCGGCCGAACTCGTACAGGTCGAATACGAGCCGCTCGAACCTGTGGTCGAGGCCGAACAAGCGCTGACCGATCAAAGCATTCTTCACGAAGAAGCCGGTACGAATAAAGTGTGGAACGGCGTTTGGGAATACGGCGACGTCGAAAAAGCTTTCAAGGATGCAGCGTATGTCGTCGACATCGACCGGCTGCATTTCCATCGCTTTTCTTCGACGCCGCTCGAAAATAACGTCGTGATCGGTGAATGGAATCCCAAAGACGATCGCATCTACTACTGGTGTAATAACTCGTTCCCGTCCTTCGCGATCCAGTTCCTGGCTTCGCA
>JAYTFO010000068.1:0-3509 GCA_043734305.1 Acidobacteriota bacterium
TCCAACAACTCAGGCGCGTTCCGCTTAACAGGCCTGCCGGCCGGTCAGCTGGATATCGAGGTGCAAAGCGATGGATTCGCGTCGCAGAGCGTTCATGTATCCATGCCAAGCCGATCGTCGGCCCCCTTTCGGATTGCGCTGAAGCTGGCCGGCGTTCGCCAGGAAGTCACGGTGAATGAATCTGCCGCCGCGGTGAGCATCAATTCGTCGGATAATCTCGACGTGATCACGCTGGATCGCCAGATGCTCGATAATCTGCCAATTTTCGATCAGAACTATGTCGCGGCTATGTCGCAGTTCCTGGACCCCGGTTCAATCGGAACCGGCGGAGTCACGCTGGTGGTGGATGGAATAGAGCAGAAGAACATCGGAGTCTCAGCTTCGGCCATCCAGCAAGTGAAGATCAATCAGAATCCCTATTCGGCCGAGTTCTCGCGCCCCGGCCGCGGCCGGATTGAAATAATCACCAAACCCGGTTCGCAGGCCTACCACGGCACATTCAATTTTCTGTTCCGGGATTTCCATCTCAACGCGCGTGACGTGTTTGCGATTTCGCGCCCGGCTGAACAGCGGCGCATCTATGAAGGCAGCCTGCTCGGTCCGATAGGTAAGGGCGGCAGGAACTCTTTTCAACTCTCCGCGAATCGCGAGGAGGAAGATGTGGTCTCGCTGGTCTACGCCTTCACTCCGACGGGCATCCTCCGTCAGAACGTGGCAGCCCCGCGCCGCAACACTGAGTTTTCGGCCGGCGTGACGCATCAGTTCAGCGAGAGTCACGTCGCGTCGTTTCGTGGAAGCTACCAGGACAGCGTCGACACCAACCAAGGCGTCGGCGGTTTCGCGTTGCCGGAAGCCGCGTACAACTTTGAAGATCGGGAGGATCAAGTCTACTACAACGACAGCCTGGTGATTTCGCCGAAATTGCTGAACCAGTTTCGAATCCTCTTCGGCCGGCAGCATACGCCTACAACCAGTGTGAGCCGCGATCCGTCCATCGTGGTAGCGGGTTCATTCGTGGGAGGCGGCGCTCAAGCCGACCGGCTCCAGACCGAGAACCACATCAACCTGAACGAGATCGTCTCCTGGACGCATGGCAAGCACGATATACGCGCGGGGATCAATGTCCCCGACATCAGCCGCCGAGGTCTGGTGGATTTCACCAACACCAGCGGGACTTACACGTTTTCAACGCTGCGGGATTACCAGCTTGGCCGGCCCTTTTCCCTGGTGCGCCAACAAGGCGACGGCCGCGTCATCTTTCTGGAAACAGTGGTGGGCGGGTTCTTCCAGGACGACTACCGCATTCGTCCGAACCTCACGATCGCCGCGGGTGTGCGCTACGACTGGCAAAATTATTTGCACGATAACAATAACATTGCGCCGCGCGCGTCTTTCGCTTACTCACCGGCTAAGAATCGCAAGACGATTCTGCGGGGCGGAGCGGGAGTTTTCTACGACCGTACCGGCCCGGGTCCCGTCTTCGATCTGGAACGTTACAACGGATTACGACTGCGGCAGATCGTGCTGACTAATCCCCAATATCCCGCCGTGTTCAATGCAGCCACGCTGGCCGCGCAACCGATTTCCCTGACCCGTCTGGATCCCACCGTGAAGATGCCCTATACGGCTCAGTTCAGCCTGGGCGTGGAGCGTCAACTCTACAAAGGTGCCACGCTTTCGGCTACCTACTGGGCCACCCGAGGCGTTGGGCTGTTCCGGTCCCGCGATATCAACGCGCCTCCCCCTCCGGATTACCGCGCGCGTCCGGATGCGGGCATTGCGGTGTACCGGCGCATTGAATCGTCCGGTCATCTTCAGAACGATGCGTTGGAAATCTCCTTTCGTGGCCAGATCGCGCGCTTCTTCAACGGCATGATTCAGTACACGCTTGGACGCGCCTACAACGACGTCGCCGGCAATTACACGGGCGGCACGCGCAGTAGCGGTATCAACTCATTCCCGGCGAATAACTATGATCTTTCCGGCGAATGGGCGCGCGCCGACTTTGACCAACGTCATCGCTTCAACCTGCTGGGCGGCGTCCATGCCGCGAAGTATCTCGACTTTGGAATCGGCTTTTTCGCGAACACCGGAGCCCCCTATACGGAGACGACCGGGCGAGACGAGTATCACACCGGCTACGCTAACGCGCGGCCTGCCGGCGTCCGGCGAAACTCTCTGCAGGGTCCGGGATTCGCGGAGTTGGACCTCCGCTGGTCACACGACTTTCTGTTCAAGGCCAAGAAGGAAGGCCCCAGGCTGACCACGGCGTTGGATGCTTACAACGTTACCAACCACGTGAACTACGCTGGCTTCGTCGGCAATCTCAGTTCACCTTTCTTCGGCCAGGCAATCGCAGCCAAACCCTCTCGACGCCTGCAATGCACTCTCCGATTTGCATTTTAACTAAGCTTACAAGGATACCCTCATGAAACTACCCAATCGAATAACGACGGCCTCTATGTGCCTGGCGCTCGCGAGTCTTTGCCTTGCCGCCGATGCGCCCGGCTTCAAGCTGACCAAGAAGTATCCGGTGCCTGGGAATGGCGGCTTCGATTACATCGTCTTCGATAGCTCTTCCAATCGCCTGTATGTATCGCACGGAAGCGAGGTGGACGTTTTGGATGCGGATTCCGGCCAGTTAGCCGGGAAGGTGGAAGGGACGCCCGGCGTACACGGTATCGCCATCGTTCCAGGTCTGAATCGCGGATTTACTACGAATGGAGGCGATTCGACCATTTCCGTTTTCGACACCAAGACCTTCCTGACCATCAAGAAAATTCCCGCTCCGAAAGATCCGGACTTCATTTTCTATGAGCCCGAAACCAAGCGCGTACTGGTGTGCCACGGCGAAGGCGCGGTGATCACCGCCATCGATCCTGATAAGCAGACGGTGATCGGAAAAGTGGATCTGGGCGGCGGCGCGGAAGCGGCGGTGGTGAGCAACGGTACCGGGTACGTGAACATGGAGGAATCCTCCACCGTCATCACCTTCGATCCGAAGACGCTGGCCGTGAAGCAGAAGTGGCCCATCACCGGATGTAAAACGCCGACGGGGCTGGCCATCGATGCAGCGAACTCGCGGCTGTTCATCGGCTGCCGGAGCAAGGTGCTGGCCGTGATGGACGCGACCAACGGAAAAGTAATCACCACGCTTCCGATAGGCGACCGCGTGGACGCCGTTGCATTCGATCCCGACCACAAGCTGGTATTTACGTCGAACGGCGACGGAACGGTGTCGGTGGTGCGGCAGAAGGGCGCGGACGAATATGAATCCATCGGCGACATCCGGACTCAGAAGAGCGCCAAAACGATGGCCATGGATCCCAAGACGAAGCGCATTTTCTTATCCGCCGCCGAGTTGGAAACCGTACCCGCGTCCGCAGGCCAGAAGGCGCGCACACGAGTCAAGCCGGGCTCCTTCAGCGTGTTAGTCGTCGAGCGCCAGTAGGCGAGCTCCGCCGTGGGACATGCTTCAGCTTGTCAGGGCGACCAACGGTCGCCAGTCG
>JAYTFO010000069.1:0-4405 GCA_043734305.1 Acidobacteriota bacterium
GCCGACGGCATCGGCTGCGAACCCGCCTCCGCCGTCACTTTAGCCGGCTTGAAGAAGCTGACCAAGCGGGGCTTCGTGAAACGGGGCGAGACGGTCGTCCTGATCCTGACCGGACACCTGCTCAAAGACCCGGACTTCACCATCAAGTTCCACCGCGGAGACCTGTTTGCTGGGACGCCGCATGAGCAAGAAGCCGCGCGGGCCAGCCACTTGCAGCGCGCCCCGGTCGTTCTGGACGCCGATCTAAACGCGGTGATTGCTGCCCTTGAATCCGCCGAAAGCAGAAATTCGTAGCAGTTCCGTTCGAAAACGTGTATAAAACTCGGTTTCGCCTGTTTAAGTTTTTGCAGGCGTGTCCGCTCCGCGCCAGCCAGAACAAGTTGTTTTTGAGGTGGCGCTTTGGGGGCGTGCAATTGGGTGGCGCAGCGCTTCAGCGCTGCGATCCAATCTTGAATTGATCTGGGGCTTCAGCCCACTGAGGTGTGCACTCTTCAATGCCTTCGCGTCCCATATCTTCGGACCGCTCCATCCGTCTTGCTCTTCCGGCGACCTCGGCCAATCTCGGTCCGGCCTTCGACAGCGCTGCTCTGGCCATGGATTTTTATCTTCGCCTCCACGCCCAGCGCGCTCCCGATTTCTTCATCACCGCCGAAGGTTCCGACGCTCACATCTGTCGGCGGATGGAGGATCACCTCATCCTCACGACCTATCGCGAAGTCCTCGAGTCCGAGAATCGCAAAGTCGTCCCGCTCAGCATTCACATTGAAAACGAAATTCCCATCGGCAAGGGATGCGGTTCGTCCGCCTGCGCCCGTTTGGCCGGCATTGCGCTCGCCGTTCACTACGGACATCTCCGCTGGAAGGCCGACCGCATTGTTGGCGAAGCCTCGATGCGCGAGCATCATCCCGACAACGCCTCTGCCTGTTGGATGGGCGGCATCACCGTCGCCCGCATGGCCAACCAGGTGCAAGCGCAGATCGTTGAAGTCAAACCCAAGGGCCGGTGGCCACTGCTGCTCGCCCTCCCCGAAGCAGCGCTCTCCACCGAGCACGCCCGCCGCGCTCTGCCCTTCCAATATTCGCGCGCCGACGCCGTCACGAACATTCAGAACTCCATGCTCTTACTGGCGTCGTTCGTCTATAATCGCCCCGACCTTCTTCCCTTCGCGCTCGAAGACCGCATCCATCAACCGTACCGCGCTCCTCTTTGCCCATTGTTGCCCGCCATTAAGGAGTTGACCGGAGAATCCGGAATCCTCGGCGCGGCCCTCAGCGGCGCTGGCCCGTCTGTGCTGGTGTTTCTCGATGCGAAGGCGAATCCGAAAAGAGCGAAACAAAGAATCGCCGCTCACCTCGCAAAACGCCGCCTCCCCGCCCAGCTCCTCCTGACGCAAATCGCCACCCACGGCGGCCGCGACGGCGCAGACTGGCGCAAGAAGCACGGTTAAAAAAAAGGGACCGGCGTAAGCCGGTCCCCCTAAACCCTGCTGAAGCCCAAAAGCTAAAAGCTAAAAGCTAAAAGCTACTTCCGGCTAGCCGGCGGCACAATCCCGTTCATCCGCAGATACACCACCATCTGCCCGTAATGATCGAACCCGTGCCACGCAAACACCGTGCCCATGCCCAGCCGCGTCGATGTGCCTTCGCCAAACGGATTCTTGATCGGCGCGACTGCGTTGCTGTCATTGATTGACGCGACCGCTTTGTGAGCGTAGGCATACGACTCCTTCAAGAACTTGACGATGTCGGCCTTCGACTTCACGCTGTCCGGCCCGCTTTCGCCGCCCACGTCCACCGGCGGCTTCTCGCCCAGAATGGACGCACCCACGATGTAATTCACCGCCGCCACGTGTTTCGCCTGCTGCCCAAATGTACGTACGCCTTTGAATTCGCCCCCCGTCGGCGCAAATCCAAATTTGTCTTCCGGCATCGCCTCGACTGCCGGAACAAGTTCGCTCTCGATCGTCTTGACGCCGCCGTCCAGCACGCTAGTTGTAGTTTTCTTTTCGTCGCCCATCTGGGCGAACCCGAAACTGCAAAATGCCAATACCGCAATCACAACCAAGCTCTTCTTCATGTACCCTCCAAAGAATTTTGATCACGAACACAAATCACCAATCACTAACTGCCCACTGCTCGACCACTACCTACTGCCACTAATCGCGAACCACCGCCGGAGTCATCTCCAACTCGCTCGCTGTAATCCGATGTCCACGCAGTGCCAGCACTCCGCACGCCAGCACCACCGCGGCTACCGTCAACGCATTCGCGATTCCAATCTGCTTCGCGAGCGCTCCCCACACCGTTGCCCCAATCGCCATCCCTCCCTGCAACACCAAAAGGTACAGTGACAACGCCCGTGCCCGCAAATTCGCCGGACACATCGTCTGCGCCGCCACGTTCAAGCACGCCAGGATTCCAATCCACGCTCCGCCGGCGACGAACATTACGACGCACAGCAAGGAAAGCGTTTCCGCCCGTCCCGCTGCGAACGTCATCCCCGCAAACACAATGATTGCAAACGCCACCACTCCATCCACCGACAACTTGTCGCGCACCCGAGGCAACGCCGCCGCCCCGATCAACGCGCCCAACCCAAAGCATCCCAGCAAGCCGCCATATCCTCGCGCGCCGAATGGCCGCGCAATGATCGGCATCAGCGCCAACATGGATGCCGCCGCCACGCTGAACGTTCCCGTTCGCAACAGCACCGATTTTGCCAGCGAACTCTCCCGCACGTAAGCGAATCCATCGCCGATTGCCGCCCACACCCGCCGCCGCGGTGCGGTCGAAGTCTCCACCGGCCGCTTCCAGCGATACAAAAATAAAATCACCCCGAAGAACGACGCCGCATTCAAAAGAAAAGTTGTTCCGCTGCCGATAGCTGCCACCACCACTCCGCCGAGCGCAGGCCCCACCGCCCGCGCCACGTTGAACCCCGCCGAATTCAACGCCACCGCGGAGGCATGCTGCTCGCGTGGCACTAACTCCGGTGTAATCGCCTGCCACGCCGGATCATTCATCACCGACCCCAGCCCCAGCAGAAACGTGAACAGCAGCAGCACCCACGGCCCAACGCAACTGGTCAGCGTCAGAATGCCAAGCGTCGCCGACGCCACTACCATCCATCCCTGCGTGACCAGCAGAAATTTTCGCCGATCCACCATATCGGCGAGCGCCCCCGCCGGCAATATCACAAAAAACACCGGCAGCGCTCCTGCCGCTTGCACCAGCCCAACCATAAACGGATTCATGGTCATCTGCGTCATCAGCCAGCCCGCGCCGACGTTTTGCATCCACGTGCCCGTATAAGAAACCACCGAAGCAATCCACAGTGACCGAAAGAGCGCCTCGCCAAGAGGCGCCCAAGGCGAAGCGGCGCGCCCGCGCACTGTCACCTGCTCAGCCATCGGCATCTTGATCATCTCAGCCATGAATTTGAAGAGCGCCGTCCGTCGTTCGCTGCTCGTCCTTTGCTTTTCGGCCTTCGCGATCCGCAAGGTACGTTAGTAAAGCCCTTCTTTGCGTCCTCTGCGTCACCTTTGCGATCTCTGCGGTTTAAGGTTTTGTTCATTCCGCGAACCGCGAACCGCGAACCGCGAACGACGAACAGCGAAGGACGATTTTCCTAACTACTAACTACTGCCTCACCAAACGGCCACTCCCGCCGCCGCCACGCCCGCACACCATAAATAACCAGTCCCGCCGCCAGAATCACACCTGCATATCGAATCTCGCGCTCAAAATCTTTACGCGAGAACAAAATAAAAATGAAACTCACCGCCGCCACCAACGCCGGCACCGGATAAAGCCACATCCGAAATGGACGAGGCGTGTCCGGCCGTCGTATCCGCCACACGATCACCCCAATGCTCTGCACCAGAAATTGCAACAGAATCCGGATCACCACCAGCGCCGCAATCAAATCCGCCAGCCGCAAAAAGCAAAACAGCGCTGCGACTCCCGCCAACGCCAACAATGAAACGTATGGAAATTTGTGAACAGGGTGTACCTTGGCGAACGCCCGAAAATAATTCCCATCCACCGCCGCCGCATACGGCACACGCGAATATCCCAGCATCAACGAAAACACCGAGGCAAACGCCGTCCACATGATGAGAACCGACACCACCGCCCCCGCTCTTTGCCCGAGGGTTCGCTGCATGAAGGTGGAGATCACGTTGAGCTTGCTGTTCGACGCCCCCGATTGCACCATCTCGCGCCAGGGCACCACGCCCAGAACGCTGATGTTCATCACTACATATAGACACGCGACCGCGACAATCGATAGCAATAACGCCCGCGGAATGTTTCGTCCCGGCTCTTTAACCTCGTCCCCAAGGAAACACACGTTGTAATAACCCCAATAATCATAGGCCGCGATCAGCATGACCCCGCCCAGCCC
>JAYTFO010000070.1:0-6561 GCA_043734305.1 Acidobacteriota bacterium
AACGCTGCTCCATCCAGCCTTCCACGCCCCCAACGCCGCGGACTTTCACGAAGTGGCGGTCGTGGTCCAGCACCTCGACACGCTCGCCGTTCTTCACTAATCCTACTTTTGTGAAGACCGCTGCCACCCGGTCACGCAGGTTAACTTGTGGCGCCGACACGTAGGCAACTTCCAGCACCCGCGCCCGGCCGCCCCGGCAGCCTTCGGATGAAATCGTCGCCAACAGCAGCAGTACGACTGCGAGCGAGGCGGCTAGATGTGTACGGGGATATGCCACGGCGATCCGTCATCACTATATCGCGGCGCAGGCTCCGCCGCATTGACTGGGAATGCACTGCTGCGTGGATGCCTTGGAGATGGTCGCCGAAAATTCGCTCTTCCGGTTCAAAGCGTAGCGGAGGATGCACGACGCAGCACGTGTCCGGAATGAGCGCCCGTCACCTTGCCATCGGAGACCACCCATTCTCCTGCAACCATCACATCCGGGATTCCCTTGGGAGCGGCTTCGGGATGCTCGATGGTGGACTCATCAATCACAGTCGCCGGATCAAACACCACCAGGTCCGCCACATAACCCGGAGCGATGCGGCCGCGGTCTTTCAAGTCCAGCTGCGCTGCCGGCATCATGGTCATTTTGTGAATCGCAGTCTCCAGCGGGAGCACGTGTTGCTCGCGGACATATCGCCCCAACACTCGGGGAAACGCTCCGGCGCCGCGGGGATGGGCTCCATGAAGGGCCCCGTCGCTGCTAAACATAACGCGTGGGTGAGCGATGAACCAGCGGACATCGTCTTCCATCATGGAGGTGCCAATGACTTCTTCCTGCTCTTCTCCACCCTCGGTTTCAGAACTCGTGGCCTTGATCATGCGTATGTAAGCATCCACCGGCGTTACGCCCCAAACCGCCGCGATCTGGGCCAGCGTCTTGCCTGCCATGGCCGGCTCCGGAACGTAGCGCGGGATCATCAGGTTGTCCGCGCCCCCGTTGTCGGCAATCCCCTTGGCCACTTTCTCGGGATTGTAAAAATCGCGGTTCGTCACCAGCACGCGCAACGTCGAGTGCCAGTAAGTGTAGGGATACACATCGGCCTTCAAGTCCACGCCTTGTTTCTTTGCCTTTGCGAACACCTGTGGCATCCGCGTTCTGGCCATGTGCCAGACCTGAGGGCTGGCGAGCTTAATGTGCGTGATTTCGACGGGCAGTCTGCCCTCGCGGCCGATCCGCGTGATTTCTTCGTAGGAATCGAAGACTCCATTCCCTTCGTCGCGAACGTGGCTGATGTAGAACCCTCTGCTGGTCGCCGCCACTTTCGAGAGTTCGATCATCTCTTCGGTGGTGGCGAAGTGGCCGTCCTCATATTCCAGGCCGCTGGAAAGACCGAATGCTCCGGCTTGCATCTCCCGCGCCAAAAGGTCTTTCATCTTCGTCAACTCTTCCGGCGTAGATGGACGGTACAGATCCTTTCCCATCACCTGCCGACGAAGAGTGGCGTGGCCCACCATGCTGGCGAAATTAATGGCAGCAGGAGTCTTTTCCAGATGACTGAAGAAGTCGCCGAGCGGAAAATTTGAATCGCCATCCTGCCCGACAAACACCGTCGTCACGCCTTGACGAGTGACGCTGGCGGCATCGAGATCCTTGAAAATCCCTCCGTCGTGATGACTGTGCATGTCGATGAAGCCCGGAGCGAGCGCCAGTCCATGCTCATCGCGGACGGTCTCGCCGGATTTGGGAGTCAGGTTTTTCGCGACGGCCGCGATGCGGTCGCCCTGAATGCGAACGTCCGATCGGACCGGCTTCTTTCCGCTTCCGTCGTAGACCAGAACGTTCTTGAGGAGGACGTCCGACGCAAAACACGAGGCGGCCAAAATAAACACTACGCACAGCTTGCGGATTCTCATTTTCATGACTGGAGTCAGTTTCTCATGGAGAGCGGGAAACGCAGAGTATAGCGCAGCGGGTGCTTGGCGCAGGTCAGAGGTGAGTGGTTAGGCTGCAGAGGTCAACGCCTGTTTGACCTCGCAGGGTTTCGCCTCTGCAATCCTTAGTTGGGGAAACCCGCCTAATTGACTACGTTGATAGTCACCGTATCCGTGAATGTGGTCCCGCCAACGGTGTAAGCAGCTTTCACCGCTACGGACTCGTTCGCTACGCCACTATTGACCGTGAAGAGCGCAGGCGTTTCTCCGTTAGTAATGTTGGTGTTGGTAGTATCGTTCGTGCTCCAGGTCACTTGGGCGGTGATATCCACCGGAGTTTGACCTGTAACGGTGGCCGTACACGTGAAGTCCTGTGAGCCGCCCGGCTGCACATTTCCAGGGTTGTGTGGGGCGATTGTGATCGCAGTCACGCCGGTCAGAACAACCTTGACCGTGGTTGTATTCGTGATTGTGTCCAGACTTGCGGAGATCGTCGTCGTGCCCGGGGCAAACACTCCGGTCACTAGGCCGGCTTTGGTAATCGTGGCAATTTCAGGATGATCGCTCCCCCACAGGACTTTGCCAGTAATATCTTTAGGTTGTTGGCCCTGGTCGTAGGTTCCTCGGGCGGACATCTGCAGCGTGTCGCCCACCTGGACGCTCTGCCCCGTTGGCCCGATTCCAATCGCGGTCAGCACCGGGTCCACAAAAAACCCATTGCAACTGGCGCCAAAAGCCAGACCAATCACTACAACGAAAGCCAGCGTAAGCGGAAGTTTGTGCCCGGTAAACATATTCAGTCGCCTCGGATAGCGTGATTTTAGCAGAACGCCCGGCCCTTGCCCGGTTGCCGATAGTGCATTTGTGGAGTCACCCCATGCCAGGCACAACGTCGCACCTCCGCAAAGTGAGAACGCAGTCGCCTGCGGACCTTGCAAGAAAATTTCCGGCTAGAGGCGCCTCCCTGTGAACCCCTGTGACCTCTGTGGTTGCGATTCAAGAGCGTGAATCACAGGGGTCACAGGGGATCACAGAGGAAAGCTCGCAATCAATAGTTCCCCTCCGCGTCTCGGCGGCGGATTCTTGGGAGCGACGCTACGTCGCCCGCTTCTTGCCGGCGTTTGCGATGCGCTCGTCGATCGGCTGGCGGCTGGCGAAGCCGGAGGTGGTGTCGTGCCAGAAAGCGATCGTCTCTTCGCCCAGCTTCCAGCACAGCAGAACGATCTCGCCTTCCACTTTACAGGGAAAGTCGAGGAGTCCGACGTCGAGGTCTTTCACCTGCACACCGGTCGCGTCGATTTCGGAGATGGCATCCTTGATGCGCTGAATCGCCTTCTCCCGCGAAGCCTTACGCGCCGCCAGATGCACGACATTCACATTCGTGCCGCCGTTCATAAAAATGCGATGAACAGTTTCCTGCACTTCAGCATCGACTTCTTCAATCAGCTTCTTGCTTTGGATGGCCTGCCGCAGCAACGATTCCAGCACCGGCAGCAGCATCTGCGCTTCGTCAAGCGTGAACGTGTGATCGGACATTGTTACTATTCTAGTCCACTTAAGGTCAGAGGTGAGAGGTCAGATTGCAGAGGTAAAAAGCCGCAAGTCCTAATGTTCTTCACCTCTGCAATCTCACCTCAAACCTCTGACCTTACCCCCGTGCTATCGTCTGAAAGTGGCTGACCCGACTGCTCCAACTCCGCGTAACGTCTACGCCTTCGGCCTGACTTCGCTGCTCAACGACACGGCGAGCGAAATGGCGTATTGGGTTCTGCCCGCGTTCCTCGCCTCGCTCGGAGCCGGACCCGCACAGCTCGGCATCATCGAAGGCATCGCCGAGAGTGTGGCGTCGATCGCCAAACTTTTTTCCGGATATCTCGCCGACCGCGTGGCTCGCCGCAAGCCGCTGGTGGTCGGCGGATACGTCGTCGCCAATGCCGTCAAGCCGATGCTGGCGCTGGTTTCTTCGTGGTGGCAAATCCTCGGCATTCGTTTCGCCGACCGATTCGCCAAGGGCATTCGCGGCACCGCCCGCGACGTGATGGTTGCCGAATCCGTGGACCCTTCCCGCATCGGCGCCGCTTATGGATTGATTCAAACCATGGACTCGGCGGGCGCCATCTTCGGTCCGCTGGCCGCGCTCGCTCTGATCGGACACTTCGGAATGCGCGGCGTCTTCTGGGCCGCCGCCGTGCCCGGAGGCCTCGCGATTCTGGTCGCCGCTTTCGGCGTCCGCGAAACTCGTCGCGCCGGCTCCAAGTCTCAGGCAGGAACTCGGCCGGCCGCCGATGACGAATACTCTGATGCTCCGGCGCGCCCTCCCAAGCTCTCGACTCCGGTCAAAGCTCCGGCCTCCGGCCTTCACCTTCCATCCGGGTTCTACTACGTGCTCGCCGTGGTCACGCTGTTTTCGCTGGGCAACTCCAGCGATATGTTTCTGGTCCTGCGGGCTGGAAGCATCGGGATCCCTGTATCGCAAGCGCCGTTGCTGGGATTGGTCTTCAACATCACATACACTCTGCTTTCCTGGCCGGCAGGAAAATTCAGCGACCGCTTCTCGCGCTCCAACATTGCCGCCGCCGGATACTTCGTGTTCGCGATTGTCTATCTCGTGTTCGCGCTCGCGCCCTCGCAGCTGGCCGTCTGGACGACGATGGCCTTCTACGGCTTGTTCTATGCCCTGACGAATCCGGTGCTGAAAGCGCTGGTCGTGGAAGCAGTCGCTCCAGAAGTCCGCGGCCGCGCCTTGGGGATCTATTACTTTCTGACCAGCGTCACCACTCTTCTGGCCAGCGTGATTACCGGCCAACTGTGGAAAGTGTACGGACCGCGAGTTCCCTTCTACTTCTCGTCAGGAATTGCTGCGTTATCGGCGGTGCTCCTGCTGCTGCGCAGAGAACGCGCGCGCGCAAACCAATCCTGAACTGTCATCCTTGAGAGGTTGTAACCAAATCAACTTTGTCATTCTGAGCGAAGCGAAGAACAGTCCAAGGAGTTTCAGTTCCGGGCAGAGTTCTTCAACATCCTGAATCACCCCAATTCCAGGCTCCCCGATAGCGATATCAGTTCGCCAAACTTCGGAAAGGTTCAGGCGGCACAGGATCCGCGCGTGATTCAACTGGCGATTAAGTTTCTTTTTTGATGTTGATACTGATGTCGGCTCTTGCTGACGCTCGCTTGCGTAACGCAACATAGGCGAGCGCCAGCGCCGCAAGCCCCGCCACGCTGTCCAGCAGCACATCCCACGGCGTACCCGTGCGCGATGGAATGTAACTCTGGTGCCATTCGTCGAGCGTTGCGACCAACGCCGTCCCAATCCAGGCAAACACCGGCAACAACTTGATCCACGCCGGACGGTTCGCAAACGTCATCCAAAAACCGCGCAGCAGCAGAAGTCCGAGCATGGCATACCCGACCACATGCCCAGCCTTGCGCAGGTAGTGATGCCAGTACTGAAAATCGTAATAATTGATTTCGCCGAACAGGCGCATCAGCAGGCCGTACAACATACTGCTGGTATTTTGCGAAGAGAGGTAGTCCGTGGATTCAAACGTGATCAGGCCGATCCATACGATGGCAGGCCACCACGCGCGCGCAAGATTGGGACGAGCACTCGGCAAGATCGGCTCTTCCCTATTCCAGCGCGTAGTTCGGAGCTTCGCGCGTGATGATGACGTCGTGCACGTGACTTTCGCGCAAGCCCGCCGAACTGATGCGCACGAAGCGCGCCTTCTGTTGCAGATCCGGAATCCCAGGACAGCCGCAGTAGCCCATGCCCGATTTCAGTCCGCCCACCATCTGCGTGACGATCATCGCCACCGACCCGCGATACGGCACGCGTCCCTCAATCCCTTCCGGAACCAGCTTGGAGAGCCGGTTCGACTCTTCCCCGATCACCGGCATCGCGATCGAAGCGTCTCCATCCGAGTTCTGGAAATAACGTTCACTCGAACCCGCCGCCATCGCACCCAGCGATCCCATGCCGCGATACGACTTGAAAGTTCGGCCTTGATTAAGAATCAATTCGCCCGGGCTTTCGTCCGTCCCGGCAAACATCGAGCCAATCATGACCGCGGAAGCGCCCGCCGCCAGAGCCTTCGTGATATCGCCCGAATACTTGATGCCGCCATCGGCAATGACCGGAACGCCCGCATCGCGTGTTGCGCGCGACGCCTCCGCAATTGCCGTAATCTGCGGCACGCCCACTCCGGTGACCACGCGAGTCGTGCAGATTGAACCCGGCCCGATGCCGACCTTGATGCCGTCCACACCCGCGCGAATCAGTTCGCACGCGCCGTCAAAGGTCGCGACGTTGCCGGCGATCAAGTCAATTTCCGGCAAAAGCGCCTTCACTTTCTTGACTGCTTCGATGACCAGCATGGAGTGTCCGTGCGCGCTGTCGATCGCCAGCACGTCCACCTTCTCGTTGGCCAGCGCCTGCGCGCGTTCAAGGAAATCGCCGGTGGCCCCGATCGCCCCGCCCACCCGCAGCCGACCATGACTGTCCTTGGCGGCGCCGGGATATTTCAGTTTCTTCTGAATGTCCTTAACCGTGATCAGACCCTTCAGGTTGTACTTGTCGTCGACCACCAGCAACTTCTCGACGCGGTGCTCGTGCAGAATCTCTTCGGCCTGCTCCAGCGT
>JAYTFO010000071.1:0-8750 GCA_043734305.1 Acidobacteriota bacterium
GTGGACTGCGGCGCCGCTCACGGAGCACTCGCCATGACCACTCCCGGCGATACGTCGATGGCGACGTTAAAGGAAGTCTTACAAGAAATGAAGGGGCAACCCGCGCGCATCGTACGGTGAACGCGTTTTCCTCCACGGCATCGAGGGCTTGAATCAATGACGATGGATGACGTAGTTCGAAGAATTGGAGAGGTTGGCATCGTACCTGTCGTCCGTGCAACCACTAGTACGGAAGCCATTCGTGCTGTCGAAGCAATTCGTCTGGGTGGTATTTCAATCGTAGAGATAACGATGACCGTGCCGAATGCCCTCGCTGTCATTCGCGACGTTGCGCGTCAGTATGGGGACGACATCCTGATCGGGGCCGGTACCGTGCTGTCGGCGGAGCAGGCGAAGCTCTGCATCGACGCAGGAGCGGAATTCATTGTGAGCCCAGGGCTCTCAATCCCCGTTCTCTCGGTTGCCCTGGCCTGTGGCAAGCTCGCGATTCCCGGGGCGCTGACGCCGACCGAACTGATGAATGCACAGGACAAAGGTGCCAAGCTGATCAAGATATTTCCGTGTGGAAACATGGGTGGCCCCAAGTATCTCAAGGCGCTGAAAGCGCCCTTTCCTGGCGCAGCGCTTATCCCTACAGGTGGTGTGAACGCATCCAACGCCGCCGACTTCTTGCGGGCAGGAGCTTTCGCCCTGGGAGTGGGTGGGGATCTCGTGGATGCAACTGCATTGCGAAATGGAAATTTGGCGAAGATCACCCAAGCCGCTCGTGAGTTAGTGGAGGCAGTGCGGTCGGCACGAGTGCAACATCTTGTTCACAACACACCTGCAACCAGTTTGTAGAAGCGAACCTCTGTAGCGGCAAATCTCGATTAGCGAGCATGGTTCATCTCGGTTCCGGGTGTCCGTACTCTCCAGGTTCCCAAGGTTAGAATTAACCAGCAGTTTCCAGACGTTGAAGGGAGAATGTTGCGATGGCGAAGGTCGATGTCTGCGTCGTGGGTGAAATCAACATGGATATCATCCTCAGCGGCCTACCAAAAGAACTGGTGTTGGAGCGCGAGTTGCTGGCTACAGATGCTTCCATAACGCTGGGCAGTTCCTCTGCCATTTGTGCTCACAACCTGGCGATGCTTGGTACCAAGGTCGGTTTTGTTTCCAAGATCGGGAACGATCCTCTCGGGAAGATGGCACTGGACCGGTTGGCAGCTGGCGGTGTCGATGTTTCCCAGGTCAAGCGGACTACGGCCAAAACATTGACGGGCCTAACCGTCATCATGCCCCATGGACAGCTTCGCTACATCGTGACCTATCCCGGGACAATGTTCGAGATGCAGTACTCGGACATCGATATGAATTACGTACGGGCGGCACGTCATCTGCACATATCGTCTTTCTTCCTGCATCGCGCTTTGCGGCCCCGGATTGTCGACTTGTTCAAGCAGGCGAAAGATGCCGGTCTGTCGACCTCGCTCGACACCAATGACGATCCGGAGAACAAATGGGGACGGGATCTTTTAGATGTGTTGAAGTATGTCGACATTTTTTTCCCGAACGACCAGGAGGCGAAGAAGATAACACGCAAAGCGGATCTGTCGCAGGCTTTGAATGTTCTCGCTGGCCTGGTGAAGATCGTGGCCGTCAAGCGCGGTTCCGCTGCATCCATTTGCCGTTCCGGCGAAGAACAATGGAGCCTGGTGCCCCCTACCATTGATCGACCCGTGGACGTTGTGGGCGCGGGAGACACATTCAACGCTGGTTTCCTTCACATGTTTCTGCGCGGAGGAAATCTGGAAGACTGTCTTACTCTCGCCAATATCACTGCTGCTTGTTCCATTACCAAAGAAGGTGGCACGGAAGCGTTTGTGAATCGCACCAGTATGCTTGCTTTCGTCCGGCAGCAATGGACTGCAACGGGACGACAAGCTCAAAAACTTGGCATCTAGATGTAAGTGTCACACGCAGGAATGGAACGCGCCTTCGGAATATCGGGGCTCTGCTGCCTCACGACACGCCTCATGAATCCCCTGGTACTCTCCGCGAGACGGTTTGCGACATGGACTCGCCCGCCATTTTTTGGGGAACCGAGTGCTGCGTCGATGGTGGTGAGCTCGGCTGCTTGTTCCAGTGAACCGGTTCTGTCGGAAAATACCTTGACATCGATCCAAAACGAAAGTAAAAGTAAGGAAACGTAATCATGCTCCTGAGCCAGGGTACTGGTGGTGGCAGAATGTCGAGCCCTGCCGCCAGTATCGATTGCCGCAGCATGGTGGAGTTCGTCGAAGGAGACTTGCCATGAAGAGTTTTCGTACTTCTCGCTTTTTCGTTTTCGGGGTCATTTCATTCTTAGGGTTTGTGCTTTCCGTTCCGGCCTGGGCGCAGAAGGACACGGGCAGTATCGTGGGCACGGTGAAAGATGGGTCGGGCGCGGTTGTGGTCGCTGCGGACGTCGAAGTCACAGACATCGAGCGCGGACAAACCTTTAAGACCGCGACCAGCGAGTCGGGCGAATACGTAGCCAGTCCGTTGCGTGTTGGCCAGTACAAAGTGACGGTGGCGAAGGCTGGTTTCAAAAAGGCCGTGTCCGAGACGGTCGAACTGAATGTGCAAGGGCGCGTGGCGGTCAACATCACGTTGCAAGTGGGGCAAACCACCGAGGTGATGGTCGTGACCGGCGCCGCGCCGCTGCTGGAGACGGAAACGTCAGAACTGGGACAGGTGGTGGACCAGAAGCGAGTCAGCAATCTGCCCCTCAATGGCCGCAACTTCGCGCAGCTGGCGCTGCTCACCACGGGGACGGCGCCCAGCGAACCCGGTGCCCGCGATGAGGGGGGATACGGCTTCAGCGCGAACGGTGCGCGGTCGCTGCAGAACAACTTCCTGCTCGATGGGGTGGACAACAATTCGAATCTGCCCGATCTGCTGAACGAAACCAATTTTGTGATTCAGCCTCCGGTCGAAGCGTTGCAGGAATTCAAAGTCCAGACGAACGCGTACAGCTCGGAGTTCGGCCGCGGGAACGGAGCGATCGTCAATGCGGTCATCAAGTCGGGGACCAACCAGGTTCACGGATCGATGTGGGAGTTTCTGCGCAACAACAGGCTCGATGGCCGCAACTACTTTGACGATTCCACCAAGCCCGCCCCGCAATATCAGCAGAACCAATTTGGGGTGACCTTCGGCGGTCCTATTTATCTTGGACATCTGTACGACGGGCGGAATCGCAGTTTCTTCTTCGTGGACTATGAGGGTCTTCGCGTACGGCAGGCGCAGACGCAGACCGCCTTTGTGCCGCCGGCGGGATGGCGGACGGGAGACTTCTCCGATCTGATCGACTATACGCAGCCGCTGGCAGGAATAAACGATTGCAACGGCAGACCTACTTACGTGGGGGAAATCTTTGATGCACGGCTGGCGCACGTGGTCAAGGACACGCCGAGCTGTGGCGTTCCCTTTCAGTATGACGAGGCCGGCACACCACTGAATATCATTCCCGGAACTCCGGTGGTGGCGGGAGGAGGTTTTCTGGATCCGCTGGCGTTGCGGTTGGCCGCGCTTTTCCCAGCCGCGGGGCCTCTGCAGTCGAGCGGCAACAACTTCCTGGCGAATCCGGTACGCAAAGAAACACGGAATAATTTCGACGTCCGTTGGGACCAGAAGTTCTCCGACAAAGACAACGTGTTTGTCCGATTCAGCATCGAGAACCAGCCAAGTTCTATCCCCGGCACATACGGAGGGTTTGCGGACGGAGGAGGATTCTTCAGCGGCGACGAAAACTTTTCCTATCGCAGCGTAGCCACCAGTTGGACGCACGTTTTCAAACCCGAACTGATCAATGAGTTCCGGTTGGGCTACAACCGGGTGAATGCCCAGCGTCTGCAACTGAATGCCAATATCAATGTGTCGGCTGATCCCAGCATCGACTTTCCGGGGGTTCCATTCCAACCCGGAATTGGCGGTTTGCCGCAGCTGGGTTTCAGCGATGTGTCGACTTTGGGAAGTCCGACGTTTCTCCCTTCGAAGGAACTACAGAATTCCTATACGCTCTCGGAGAACCTGACCTGGGTTCGAGGGCGGCATACGTGGAAATACGGGACGGAGATCCGGCGCGAGGAATTTACGATTTATCAGCCGGCGTCGCCGCGTGGGAATCTCGGTTTTGACAACACCCTCACCGACAATCCGGCAGCCATCGGCTTCGGAGGCAGCGGATTCGCTTCGTTCATGGCCGGGCTTACGAACGGCGGCGGCATCAACAATTTGCACAACGTCGACTATTTCCGCAACACGTATGCGTTCTACGCGCAGGATGACTGGAAGATCACGCCGAAGGTGATGTTGAACATCGGCCTGAGATACGAATTGTTTGGAACGGTTTCGGAACGACACGACAACTCGGGAAACTTCGACCTGAGCAATCCGACAGACCCCACGGTCATCGTGCCGAAGGGACAGGATGCGCAGTTGACTGATTTTATCTCGCAGTACGTCAAGATCAGCGCCACGGGAAGCCGCGGCTTGATCAACTCTGACGTGAACAATTTTGCCCCACGCTTTGGACTGGCGTGGCAGTTCACTCCGAAGACGGTCGTGCGAGCAGGATACGGCGTCTTTTACGGCGGACAAGAGAATGGACCGTATTCGAATCCGAGCCCGGGATTCAATCCGCCGTTCTTCGTCAATCAGTCGTTTGTGGCGCCGTGCAGCGCACCGTCCGCAAATCCAGCGAACCCATTGACAGACTGCCGGGTTGCGGGGATACCGGAATTGGCTTCCGGGTTTCCGAGTAGCGCTTTGGTGGACCCGAACACTCCAGTCTTTTTTTCCATCGACAAGAACCTCCGCACCCCCTACATGCAGCAATGGCATCTGGGCATCCAGAGAGAGTTGCCGTGGAATAGCGTGTTCGCCTTGACCTATGGCGGGTCGAAGGGTACCAAGCTCTATACATTCTTCAATGGGAACCAAGCGTCGCCGACGGACGATTCGAACGCTGCAACGGCGCCGCGCCGGCCGGTATTTGCGACTAAGGTTGGAGCGCCGGGGCCGTGCGCGTTAGACACCCCGGACAATTGCAGTCCGGTTTTCGATACCGGTATTGACTGGTTCCGCTCGACGGGATCTTCGAACTACAACTCCCTGCAGGCGCGATTTGAGAAGAAGTTCTCAAAGGGGTTGCAGTTTGAAGCGTCGTACACCTGGGCCCACTCCATCGATATTGCTTCGAATGCGAACCTGGGACCAACTCAGAACAACAGCGACTTTCGCGATTTCCGGCATGCGTCAGCAGAGCGGGGGAATTCGGACTTCGACGTACGGCACCGCTTCGTGCTGAATTCGATTTATGAGCTGCCCTTCGGCCACGGCAAGAAGTTCTTAGGCCAAGCCGGCGGAATTATGAATCAAGTAGTCGGCGGCTGGCAGATCGCAACGATCCTATCCGTCTCCAGCGGTAACTGGTACACGATGCTCGATGGAAATGGCAATTTTGCGAACGCCGATGGCGGGGCAGGCGGAGTCTCGCAGCGGCCCGACCGGGTGGGCGATCCGAACAAGGCGGGACCGGTGGCGGGAAATCCGGGTTGCGTCGCGCCCGACAGGATCCGCACCCCTGCGGCTTGGTTCAACACGTGCGCCTTTATCGATCCCCCTCTAGGTTCCTTCGGCAATGTCGGGCGAAACACGATCTCTGCGCCCGGCTATACGACTTGGGACTTGTCGTTTTTTAAGAATTTTAAGACGACGGAACGAACCAATCTAGAGTTCAGAGCAGAGTTTTTCAATATCCTGAATCACACCAACTTTTTGTTTGCGAACAGCGGGCCCCAGAGCGGCAACAACTCAACCGTCCTGGGTGCGCCGCAGCAAGGGGCCTTGACGGCGGCGCGAACCCCGCGACAGATTCAGTTTGCGCTGAAGTTTAGTTTTTAGTTATGACTCTGGGTAGAAGCGCGATCGCGAACAACCCGGCACAGGAGGTCCAGAACCCGGACCTCCTTGATCCGGGTGCTCGGCTTCAGGATGTACTAGGCAGAAATCGGGAGTCGGGAAAAGGTGGCGTGTACGCCGTCTGTTCCGCCCACCCTCAGGTTATCGAGGCGGCGATCCAGCAATCCGTCGAGGACGGGACCGTCCTGCACGTGGAGTCGACTTCGAGCCAGGTAAACCAGTTTGGCGGCTACACCGGCCAGGCTCCTCACCAGTTCGCGCAATGGATACGGGGCCTTGCTGCGCGTGCCGGAGTGCCGGCGGAACGAGTGTTGCTGGGCGGAGACCACCTCGGACCATTTCCCTGGCGAAACGAAACCGCAAGTTCCGCATTGGAGAAAGCTTGCGAGCTTGTGCGTCAGTGCGTGCTCAGCGGATACAACAAAATTCATCTCGATGCGAGCATGGCTTGTGCTAATGATGGAAGTGTCGGCTTGCCAGAGCAGACCGTAGCGGATCGAGCTGCATTTCTTTGCCAGGTCGCGGAGAAGGCATATGGAGAATTGCCGTCGGATTCTCCCCGGATCGTCTATGTAATCGGGACCGAAGTTCCCGCCCCTGGCGGCGAATCGCTGGAGGCCCATGCTCCCGCGACAACCAAGGCCGAGGATGTGCATCGGACTTTGGAAATCTTCCAGCGCGCGTTTGCAGAACGAGACGTGGCGTCAGCTTGGGAAAGAGTAATCGGGCTCGTGGTGCAACCCGGGGTCGAGTTCGGATCGGACGTGGTTTTCGCCTACGACCCGGACAAGGCACGGTCCTTATCTGCTGCGCTGTCCGCGCACCCCCGGATCGTTTACGAAGCGCATTCCACGGACTACCAGTCCCAGAGATGTCTCGAACAGTTGGTACAGGACCACTTCGCAATTCTCAAAGTGGGTCCATGGCTGACGTTCGCTTATCGGGAAGCGGTCCTGGCTTTGACCGCGATCGAGCGTGAGATGTTGACAACGCGGCCGGGACGCCGGCCCTCACAGGTGCGCGAAGCCATGGAAAAAGCGATGTTGCGCAATCCCATCCATTGGCGTTCGTATTATCACGGCAGCGAACCAGAAATACGTCACGAACTTACCTATAGCTACAGTGATCGCTGCCGATATTATTGGAACGAGCCGTCTGTCCAGGAAGAAGTTGGCCGGCTGATCGACAATCTTGGTGCGCAGTCGATTCCTCCGACCCTGGTGAGCCAATTTCTGCCCTTGGAATATGAAGCGATGCGGGGCGGACAGTTTCAGCCCACTCCTGAAATACTTATCCGGAACCATATCGGCCACGTCCTTCGTGTTTACGCTCGCGCGTGCGCGGGCTAAGGGACCTTTTTCGCGGCGCGTGACAGGAGAAAACTTATGATCAATCGGCGGCAATGGTTGTGTAGCGTTGGAATCATGGCAGGTGCGGCTGCCGAGTCAGGCCGTGCCTTAATGGTCAGCGACGAAAAGTCCGAGAACGCACAGCCTGGCTCTCTGGAACTTTCGCAGTTTGTTCCCAGGAGCATGTTGCAAGTCCACGAGTCTCACGTCCCGCGGGCGAGATTTCCGCTGATCGATATCCATACTCACATTACCGCGTCAGCGAAGTCACAACGCGGTGTCTCGCTGGCGTCCCAACGAAATTATCTCGGTACCCCGGAAGAGATCTTAACCATCATGGACCGCAAAAACGTCAAGGCCATGGTGAATCTCACGGGCGGTTACGGCGACGGACTCGCCGAAGTGATTGCCAAGTATGATCGCGCCTTTGCGGGGCGCTTTTACACTTTCACGGAGCCGTCCTATGAGCGCTTTAAGGAGTCGAACTATCCTCAGCTTCAGGCGCAGGCCATGGAGCAGGCGCATCGGCAAGGGGCGCGGGGTCTCAAGATTCTTAAGACTCTTGGACTCTACCTCCGCGAGAACATAACCTCGGGCGACCTGGTGCGAATCGACGATCCGCGATTCGATCCGATGTGGGACGCCTGCGGGCAACTGAACATGCCGGTTGCGATTCACGTTTCCGATCCAATCGCATTCTTCACTCCGACCGATCGTTTCAATGAGCGCTTTGAGGAACTCAATAACCATCCGGATTGGTCTTTTTACGGAAGCGGGTTTCCCAGCAATGCGGAATTGCTCGATGCGCGCAACCGCGTTTTTGCAAAACACCCGAAAACTCAATTCATCGTGCTGCACGTCGGAAACTTTGCCGAAAACCTGGCCAACGTAGGAGAGAACCTCGATCGCTTTCCGAATATGAGCGTCGATATCGCCGCTCGAATTGGGGAACTGGGCCGGCAGCCACGAACCGCACGAAAGTTTTTTGAGAAATATCAGGATCGCATACTGTTCGGAACCGATGCCACTCCGCACGGCGATGCATTTCCTCAGCAAGTGTTCAACGATAAGTTGTATGAGATCTATTATCGATTCCTGGAGACGGAGGATGAGTACTTCGACTACGCTCCGGCGGAGGTTCCTCCGCAGGGGCGCTGGCGCATCTACGGCATTAATCTGCCGGAAGCGATTCTTCGGAAAATCTATTTCGACAATGCGGCTCGCCAACTGAGAATCGCCGCGTAGCGCGCGGAATCGTGAACCGAGGAACGGGCAATTGCCAAGCAGCCCGTGGTTCGCGCGATTTGCGACCGACTTTCACCACAGTTAGAGGGAAATATGATGCGTTATCTCGTCAGCGCTTGCGTTTTGATCCTATTCCTCCCGCAATTTGGTCTCGCTGCCGATCGGGCATTGATTGAAAGCACGGAAGCGCGCGAAGACATGCCCCTCGAC
>JAYTFO010000072.1:0-4175 GCA_043734305.1 Acidobacteriota bacterium
CAATTCGACGAAGTCCGCGGCGGCAGCAGTTATCTATCGCAAAATGATTTGCGCCTGCACTTCGGCTTCGGGCCAAAGACTGTCATGGACACGGTCGAAGTGAAATGGCCAAGCGGGAAGAAAGATGTTATCAAGGACCTGGCCGTCGATTTCATCTATACGATCGTCGAGGGCGAGGGCGTCAAACAAAAAGACTTGTTCACGGCGAAGTAGCAGCCTTTACCCATGCAGCTCTGCGCGAAACTCAAACGTGCCTTCGTGCTCTCGACTGTTGCCACCGTTTGCTGTCTCGCCCAGACACCGTACAAGCCGCAGTTCGAAGATGTAACCAAACAAGCGGGCCTTACCGCTCCCAATCTCGCCCAACCCGGCAATCGCTACGTGATCGAGTCCACCAGTGGCGGAGTTGGATTCATCGACTGCGATAACGACGGACGCCTTGACATCGTCACTGTGAATGGCACGTCCGTGGATCGCTATCGCCACGGCGGAGATCCCATGGTGACGCTCTACCGCCAGGCCGGCGACCTGAAATTCACGGATATCACACAATCCGCGGGCTTGACCCGAAAAGGCTACGGCATGGGAGTCGCCGTCGCCGACTTCGACAATGATGGATGGCAAGATCTATACGTGACCGGTTACGGCGGAAATGTGCTCTACCGGAATCTAGGCAACTGTAAGTTTGAAGACGTCACGGAAAAAGCCGGCGTTCGACTCGGTGGTTATAGCACGGGAGCCGCCTGGGGAGACTACGACCGTGACGGCTACGTCGACCTGTTTGTACCGCGCTATTTGCAAGTGGACATCGGCAAGCTCACGGAATTCGACAGGAAGCTGTGTGATTTTCGTGGAGTAACGATGGAGTGTGCCCGGCGCGGTCATACTGGCGACTCCGATTTCCTTCTGCGGAACCGCGGGAATGGCACCTTCGAGGACGTTTCTAAAAAGGCGGGCGTGAGCGATCCCGGCCACTATCTCGGCATGCAGGGTATGTGGGCAGACTACGATAACGACGGCTGGCCGGACCTCTACGTCACCAATGACGGCGGCCCCAACTACCTCTATCACAACCTGCACGATGGCACCTTCGAGGAAGTCGCATTGCAGACTGGCGCCGCGCTCAGCCTCGATGGACAGGAGCGCGCCGGCATGGGTGTAGATTTCGGCGACTTCGATCACGATGGCCGCCTGGATATTTTCGTGACCAACTTCACCCAGGAATCAAACGCGCTGTTCTGGAATCAGGGACAAAAGGGTTTTACCGATATCGCCGCGTCCGCCGGCATCGCGCGACCGAGTTTTCTGCCTGTTGGCTGGGGTACCGCTTTTTTCGACATGGACAACGACGGCTGGCTCGACCTGATCGTGGCCAACGGGCACGTCTATCCACAAATGGACCAGATTGAAGGCGGCGCCCCCTTCCGGGAACCGCTTCTGCTGTTCCGCAACCAGCGCGATCGCTCGTTTGAAGATGTTACGGCCCTCGCGGGACTGGACCGCCTGCCGCCCTCCTCCCGCCGAGGGTTGGCCGTGGGAGATGTAAATAACGATGGCAAGTTAGATGTCCTCTTGCTCAACATTGGCGAACCTCCAACATTACTCGTCAACCGAACCTATACCTCACACCGCGCGGTGTTATTTCATCTTGTGGGAACAAAGAGTAACAAGGCAGCTATCGGAGCGCGGGCCATCGTAACAACTGGCGGCCAGATTCAACTCAACGAGGTTCGAAGCGGCTCCAGTTATCTATCGCAGAACGACTTACGCCTGCACTTTGGCCTGGGCGACTCGGCGACCATAACTTCCGTGAAGATTCTCTGGCCCAGCGGCAGAGAGGACACTTATATAGATCTGCCGTCCGATATGATTTATACAATCGTGGAAGGTTCTGGAATCAGTGAGCGCACTCCCTTGGCCCGGAGAAATCTCCCTCCTATCGCTAAACCCGCCGCCGACCCACCTCAACCGCGCTGACTTCGAGGAACCTTGCCTACGGATGCGCCTGCGGCGGATTTCCGCTGGTCGTGTGCTCTTCGTCCTGCATCTTCCGATACCGCTCAAAGTGCTGCTTCGCCTCTTCTGCCCTCCCTAACTTGTTCAGGACGAGCGCCAGATCATACTCCGTCTTCATGTTACTCGGATCGGCTGCCAGAGATCGAGAAAACGCGCTTTCCGCTTCCGTTAGTTCCCCGGATTCCAGATACGCCGTACCCAAACTGAACAGCGCCTGTGCATGATGAGGTTGTAACTCCACGACCCGCTGCCACCGCCGTACAGCGTCCTCGCGATTCCCCCCCTGGCTGGCCAGAAGCCCTAACTGAAACTCCGCCTCCGCTAAATCTGGCTTGAGCTTCACCGAGCGTTCCAGAGCCTGCCGGGCATCGGGATAGCGCAACAGGTTGAGATACGCGATGCCCAAGCCGAGATACGCCTTGGCGTCGTCAGGACGCTGTCCGACATACTCTTCCAGGATATGAGCCGCGCTCACAAACTGCTTTTGCTGCACCATCACGCTCGCAATCAGATAGCGGTCGTCCAGTTCGAAACTCTTGCGCTGAAGATCCTGCGCGGCCTGCAATGCCCGATCATTTTGCCCAGCCCGCATCGCTTCCACGATCAAGTGGCGAAGCACCTCGACCGAATCCGGATTCAACCCGCGCGCCTTCTGCAGCATCGCCGCGCTATCCGAATGCTTGTTCTCGGCTGCAAACATCTCGGCCATCGCGACCAGCGTTTCGACCGACTTCGGATCCACCGCAATTGCCTGGCGAAAGCTGGCCATCGCATCAGCATCGCTTCCTTTTAGCCGAAGGGCCCGCCCCTTCAGATAGTAGACCTGAGCCGCGATAGCCTTGGGCACGGGAGCAATCAGAGCCAGCGTCTTCAGCGCGGCATCGGCATCATTCACCTCGACAAACACATTCGCAAGATCCAGTGCTGCACCCGGATTGCCCTGCGTACTCGGAATCATCGCCTCGGCCTCGGCCTTTCGGCCCACACCGAGAAGACTGGCGGCCTTCAGCGGAATCGCCGCCGGCGGAAAGTGACTCCGATTTATCGTATCGAGCGTGGAGAGCGCCCCCGCAAAATCCCCACGCGCCAATTCCAGCTTCGCCACTTCGACCTTCAAATTCAAATCCTGGGGATTCAACTGGATGGCCTGCTTGTATTGCCGGATCGCGTCATCCGGCCGATCCAGCGCCAGCAATGTGCCCGCCAAATTCCTGGAAGCGACGATTGACTTCGGATTGAGTTGCAGAACTCGCCGGAAAAGAGCTTCCGCTTCGGCATATCGTTGTTGCCGGCCACGAATCACGCCTAACATGGTGAGAGCCTGTTCGTTCGCCGGCTCGGCAGCCAGCACACTCCACAGAGTCGCTTCCGCCGATTCCAGGTTGCCGTGGTCCAGCTGCGTCTTAGCAGTGGCAATCGACGACGCGGCATGCGAGGCAACGGCTGCCTTCTGCGCCCACGCGACCAATGCCACGCTCAGCGCAATCACCACCAGCGCCCGCCCCACCGTAAAGCGCCGCCTACTCCGTTTGTGGAGCATCTCCACGCCCCCGCTGGCGACTTTTCAATGTCTGATAAAGCTTGAGTTCCCGCTCGGCATCTTCCTTCCGCGACTCGCGGCGATACGCCATTGCCAGCTGGTAGTGAATGTAGTCGGTCTCCGGACTCACCCGAATCCCGTTCTCGAGCGTCACGACCGCGCTCTTACTGTCGCTCTGTTCCAACTGAAGTTTTCCCAGTTCGTAATAGGCGTCCGCATACTTCGGATCCTGCTGGATCACTTCCCGCAGAAGAGTTTGCGCTTCGTCCTTTTCCTGTATCTGAATCAGTGAAAATGCCAGATGATATTTGGCCGGCACATCGTTAGGACTGAGTTTGAGAGCCGCACGCAGCTCTTCGGCCGCCTCTTTCGGATGCCCGCTGCGGATCAGCGCTAGCCCCGCCAGATAGTGCGTCTGCACCTGATTGGGATCGATCGACAAGGATTTCCGATACTCTCGTAAGGCGGTGTCGTACTCGTGCTGATCCGCAAACGCCGACCCCAGCATCATGTGGACGTCCGCGGATTTCGGGTCCGCGTCCTCCATCGCTTTCAGGCGTCGCACCCCTTCGTCGTACTCGCCCGTCTTGACCAGAGAAACCGCGAATGCGTAGCCCAA
>JAYTFO010000073.1:0-1697 GCA_043734305.1 Acidobacteriota bacterium
AACCGACAAGTCGTACAGCGAAAGTGAGTATGATGCTGCTGTTAGAGCTGGAAAGCCGGCTCTAATGTTCCTCGCTCCTGAAGAATTCGCGGTTCCCGCCAATCTGATCGAACCTGATCAGCTGCGTAAGAACCAAGCTAGTTTCCGCGCGAAGGTCATCCCACAAACGGTGGATTTCTTTTCCGATAGAAGCACGGACGGGCTCGCGCGCCAAGTAATCCAGGCGATTCACAATCGAAGAAACGAACTATTGGCGGCTGGCTCGATTACGGTTGGACGCACAATTTCAAAGCTGCTTTTTCCGTTCGTTACAGGCCAGGCAGGCCTCGAGACTGGCATTTCGGTATCAAATATTTCAGCCGATCCCTTCGGAACTGAGCCTCAGGAAGGGACCTGTACAATCTACTATTATGGACATCTCATCGGTGGGTTGGACGCCCCAACAACTCAGATTTCCGCCGTGATTCGCTCGGGAGAGCAATTGGTATTCACTTTTTCGAACGGTGGAAACGCCTTGATCGCCCCCACGCCTGGGTTCCAAGGTTACTTGATTGTTGAATGCCGGTTCAAGGCTGCGGGCTTCGCTTTCATATCGGATCTGGGTGCCCAGCGCCTTGCAACTGGATACCTGGCTCAGCTACTGACCTGACTCGCGTCGCTCGTCAGCCTCGCGAGTTGGTTAGCCCCGGCCGAGACGGGGATCAGCGCACGAATGGTTACTTTGTCGTTCGAAACAGCAGCAGATCCAGGCTGAACGTCACACGCATCGGGCCTTCTGGGTGTGAGCCCATAGGGCGGTAAATCGACAGCAATATGTCTTGAATGGCGGCAAGATCGAGGTCGACTGTTGTGGTGGTACGGCGCTGATCGATAAGCTTGAATTGTCCCGCGAAGGTCCCGATGGTTCTGGGCACGCGGTCGCGCCCGGTGCCGCGTAGTTCGATCAAGTCGTCCGGTGCGGGGAACGCAACCAGCAAATGTCCATCGTCACGGAGGACACGCCGGAATTCGCTCGCATTCATCCGCGCGGTGATCGATATAACTATGGAGAAAGAGGGGTCTTCGTACGGTATGAATCTATCGGCATTGGCTACGATCCACTCGCATTCGGGGTAGCTCCGGGCAGCGGCATTCACGGCCGGAATCGAAATGTCAAGGCCATGCGCAGCGAAGCCGATCTGGCGAGCGAGGGTGCCAAGATAGAAGCCGTCACCGCAGCCGGCGTCAAGAACGATGTCGCCTTGCGATGCGGGTAGGATGTCCGCGATGGCGCGCAGAAGGGGAACAGTCACTCCGCTATGATGCAAGCGCCGACGGGCGCGTACCGCGGTCAGTGTGTCGCCGGGCTGCTTGGATCGGCGGTCTTGCGGCTGCAGGAGATTGATGTAGCCGCTCTTTGCGATATCGAACGAATGTCCGCTCGGACAATGCAGCCGCCGCTCCTCGCGCGTCAGCGGCAGGTGGCAGTCGCGGACCGGGCAGAGCAGCATCCACCGTCAGAACTCGAGGCGCGCGCCGATGCGCATCTGCCGTTCGCCAAACGATGAGGTGATCTGCCCAAATGATCCGGTAAAGCTGCCGCTGGGGTCGTTGAAGTGAGTGGTATTGGTCAGGTTGAATGCCGAAGCATTCATGTTGAGACGAAACCGCTCGGTGATCCCGAAAATGCGGGACAGCGTCACATTATAGTTGGCGTA
>JAYTFO010000074.1:0-6418 GCA_043734305.1 Acidobacteriota bacterium
GACCGGCAGTGCGCCTGAGCAGGCACCCAACGCGTCGCCGACGCCCTCTGCCACCAATAATCCGCCGTCTTCGCTTTAAGTACTGAGTTTTCCCTCCCCTGGAGGATTTCGCCAAACAGGCCGTCCCGATCCGTGGGCGGCCTGATTTTTTTTGGACGGGCCTGGGGACGCCACTGAACAGAGGAGCAACCGCTGCGGCGACTGTGGCATCGCACACAAGGTCGCCCGATGACGCGCTAGAATATCCGTATACCATGCATAGAATTCAGGGGCTTGCGATGTTTGTGGTCTTGGCGTGCCTTGCCGCGCCATGCCAGCAGGCATCGTCCGAGAAGACGGAGCGGGACCGCGAAGCCGAAGAAAGTTCCAGCCGGGATACTCGCATCGACATCAGTCCGCCTAAGGACGACACCAGGAACCATCCCTATAGCAAATCGGCGGTGGCCGATCTTGAGGAAGAGGAAAATTCGGACGTGCAGGAGATGCATCCCTGGAATCCGATGAAGGCGATGAAAGACGTCGAGGTGGGAGACTTCTACTTCAAGCGCAAGAATTATCGCGCGGCGCTCGATCGCTACAAGGAAGCGCTTTTCTACAAAGATAACGACGCAATCGCCACCATGAGGCTGGCGCAGTGCCAGGAGAAACTCGGAGACAAGGCGGAAGCCAAAAAATACTACGAGCAGTATCTGAAGATTCTTCCCGAAGGCGAATTTGCGAAGGAAGCGCATGCGTCGCTGGCTCGGCTGGAGAAGGCTACCGTTAGCAGTAAGTGATCGGCGCGATTCGGGCGGGGCAAAACCTTAACCACAGGGGGCACAGAGGACACAGGGGAGTGCGAGATGTTCCCCGGTGTCCTCTGTGCCCCCTTCGATTAAGTCTTTGCAACTTGGGCGTCTGATTGTCATCAGATGATAGGGTAGTTCTGCGGACGCTTGGGCGCGCCCGCGAGCGAATGGGCCGTCCCTCCGGGACTTTGGTCTTCTCTGATCCGCCTTCCCACCGCTGAAGCGGGGGGCTAAGCTGGGTCGCCCTTCGGGCTGCGGTGTTGCGAAGTTTGACGTGCGGCTTGCGGAACAATGGTCAATTGATGAAGCTGGCTTACACATGAGAATCGTGACGACAAGCCGATGCCTGGAGCGCTGCCGGTGAAGACACAGTGTCTGCCGTTTTCACAGATTCCGCATACCTCACGCCTCTTCCTCGACTACCTTTCTTACAGTCCCGCCGTTCATGAGTTCTATCCGCGATCGCCGCTGTTTCCGGAGTGGATCAAAGAAGAAGCAGGCCGCGTGCAGTGTGACGACGTGCGTCGGAAGGCGGTCAGCGACATTCTGGAACGTCAGAATCGCAGCTTGGGCGCAGGGCCAAAGACTTTTGCGAATATCGAGAGGCTGCGGCGCGGGGCAGTGGTGGCGGTTACCGGGCAGCAGGTCGGATTGTTTGGCGGGCCGTTGTTCTCGATTTTCAAGGCGCTGAGCGCCGTGAAATTGGCGGAGCAGGCCACGGCGGCCGGAGTGGACTGTGTTCCGATCTTCTGGCTGGCGACGGAAGATCACGATCTCGCAGAAATTAATCATGCAGTACTTCCGTCCGAGGCGGGCGTGTTGGAGCGGCTCTCGATCGACAGCCGCGGCGTTGAACACGCACCGGTGGGCACGATTCGGCTGGGTACGGAGGTTGAGACCGTCGTTGAGCGCGCGGCCGCGCTGCTTGGCGATACGGACGTCGCGACCTGGTTGCGGGAGGCTTATCGTCCCGAAGAAACGCTGGGCAGCGCGTTTGGCCGTCTGATGGCGCGTCTATTTGCGGACTGGGGTGTGATCCTGCTGGATCAGGCGGATGCGGCGTTTCACGATTTGGCCAAGCCGATTCTGCGTCAGGCCATAGAGAGATCGGCCGAGCTGGACGATGCGCTGCTTGCTCGCGGCAAAGCGCTCGACGCAGCGGGATATCACCAGCAAGTGAAAGTTACGTCGGCGACAACGCTGCTGTTCGAAATCAAGCAGGGCGTCCGCACGGCGGTGCGTCGCAAGCACGACGGCATTGATCGGGAGTTCGTGGTTGGCGAAGAAAGAAGCTCCGCGCAGGAACTGCTCGATCGCCTGGAGGAGAATCCGGCTAGCTTTAGCCCGAATGCGCTGCTGCGTCCGGTGCTGCAGGACTACCTGTTGCCTACGCTTGTCTACACCGGTGGCCCGGCGGAGGTCGCATATTTCGCGCAGGCGGCTGTGGTGTATGAAAAGCTGCTCGGTCGAGTGACGCCAGTGCTGCCGCGTTTTTCTGCAACGCTGGTGGAGCCGAAGGCACAGCGATTATTGGAACGCTATCGGATGACGCTGCCCGATTTGTTTGCCGGTCCAGACAAACTGCGGGAAGCGCTCGCCACGCAGGCGTTGCCTTCCGATCTCCAGGGAAGATTTACAGACGCGAAGACTGCGCTGGAGAGATCGCTGGGTGCGATTCGCGAATCGCTAGTGCGGCTGGATGCGACGCTGGTGGATGCGGCGTCGAATGCGGAAGAAAAGATGAAGTATCAGCTCACGCAACTGGAAGCGCGGGCGGCGCGGGCGGAAGTGCAACGCAATGAAGTCGTGACGCGTCACGCGGACAGTTTGAGTTCGGCCCTCTATCCCAACAAGGCGCTGCAAGAGCGCGAAATCGCCGGCGTGACCTTCGTGGCGCGGTATGGGCCGGAGTTGTTACATCAGCTATACGAAACCATTCACACGGATTGCCACGATCACAAGCTGATTGAAGTTGGGTAGCGCTTTGATTGGTTGCTCTACTTTGATTCGCCCACGGCCAGGTATGT
The DNA here is from genome assembly GCA_043734305.1 of Acidobacteriota bacterium. Classification (GTDB taxonomy): domain Bacteria; phylum Acidobacteriota; class Terriglobia; order Terriglobales; family Acidobacteriaceae; genus Acidiflorens. The sequence continues at coordinate 2,816 of JAYTFO010000074.1, forward strand.
TCCCAAACCAATCATGATTGCCCCCGTCACCGTACGTTGACGCCGCCGGAAGCGCGCAGATTCGCGGATGCGTTGGCCGAGAGGTCCGGCGAGTAGCGTGACGATGACGTCGGCGGTCGTGTTCAGAGTTACGGAAACTGCTCCCAGCAGGACAAACTGTGCAAAAACGTGACCGGTCGCGTGGTTCACGAACTGTGGAATGAACGAAAGAAAGAAGAGCGCGGTTTTCGGGTTCAGGGCTTCAGTCAGGATGCCCTGCCAGAACGGACTTTTCGCGCTCGGCGGCGCGGCGAGGGAAATTACCTCGTCTCGTCTGGCATCCACGATCATGCGTATTCCGAGGAAGCAGAGATACGCCGCTCCCAAGTACCTAACCGCAGAAAACGCCAGGGCGGACTTCGCCAGAATGATCGAGATACCAGCGGCCGCCGCGAACACGTGAACCATCCCGCCGAAAAACGTACCGAGTGCGGAGAGCATGCCTTCGCGGCGACCGCCCGCGAGGGTTCGGGCGAGCACGTAGAGCATGCCGGGTCCGGGAGCAATGGCGAGAAGGATGGCGGCGGTCAGGAAAACGAGAAAGTGGGCGGAGTCAGGCATGGTGAGGTGATTGTAACCAGTGAGGGTGAGCGTTGCTAGAGGATGCGGGTGGCTACGCTATTAGGGATTAGAAACTGAAGTGTAGAATGAACGCGGCTTCGTGGTCGTCCTATGAAAACAGCGAGAGGGCTTGGGGCATTTCTTCTTCTCTTCACGCTTTCACTCTTGTGCAGCGCGCAAGTACACGATGTGCTTTGCAGGGACGGGAACGGTTCTTTCGACGTTGAATTTCGAACTGGAGTGAAGGTATCGGCTGGTCCGGAAAAGAGTGGAGGCTTCAACCAGAGGTCTTGCCAGGGAGTTCTCAGCTGGGGCAAACAGAAGTTGGTGGTGGCGGACGGTGTGTCGCAGTTTGACATTGATCTGATCGGCGCAGAGTTGAACGCCGGCGAGCCAGTGGTCGCGTTTGCGATAGCACAGTCAGCTGCCGACTGCTGCATGACTTACAAAATCTATTCTTTGCAAACACCTCCGCGGTTGTTGCGCACGATCACGGGCGGAGGATATTTCAGCGCTGCCGATTCCGATCTGGATGGGGATGTAGAGATCTGGACGGAGGACGCGGCCGCGGTCAATGGATTTGAGGGAGTGTCGGCGGGAGAGATTGAGTTCGTTCCCCCTTGCGTACTGCGGATGGAGCGCGGTCGTTTGCTGGACGCCAGCGGGGAGTTCCAACCATTTTTCGACGGAGTGATCAAGAACGTGCGGTCGAACGCCAATCCCGATCTGATGCAAGAGTTCAAGCTCAGCGATGGAAGATTGCAGGCGAAAACCGGGTTGAGTGCGGAGCAACTCGTGCGACTGAGCACGGTCCGCAAAGCGAAAATTCAGGTTCTGGAAATCGCGTGGGCGTACCTCTACAGTGGCCGCGAACAAGACGCATGGCGGACGTTAACGGAAATGTGGCCGGCGGAAGATGTGGATCGGATTCGCGGAGAAATCGTACGGGCTCGGGAGCACGGAATTCATTCGCAATTGGACGGAGTATCGAGTAGCCATCGTCACAGGAAGCGGCCAGCGCCGATCTACGAACAAAAGGAAGTGACCCCGGCCCAGGCGATCCTAATGCGAATCTATCCTCCGGCGGAAATGATTGACATGACCCTTGGCAAGCGTGAAGTTCATGTGATGTTAGTCGTCGATTCCGCAGGCAAGGTGCAGGCGGTGACGATGCTGGGGGTCACGGAAAAGGTGGAGGGGTTGGTCGTCGATTCCGACAGTAAGATGCAGGGCATCAAGCCGCTGAGCGAAAAGCAAAAAATAGAACAGATTGTGCAGACGTCGGTCGCACGATGGAAGTTTGTCCCGGCGTTCAAGAGCGGTCGAGCGGTCACCAGCAGGATGCAAACCGCTGTCTGGCTGCAACGGTGACGGGGATCTCAAATCGCTGAACAGGCTGCGGAAGAAGTCGTTTACAAGCGAACAGCGCTCCCGCAGCGGCTAAAGCCGGACTCAAGACAGAGCCTTGATCGCAGCGGTGAACCGCTGCGCCACCCAAAAACAAATGCAACACCCATTTTTTTAGCAGTCCCTGAGGCCGTGTCCTTCCCAAAAAACATTTATTGGAGATCCTCTACACTACGATTCCATCCCCAGCATTGATTGCAATTGCTGCAGGTCCTCCACCCGCGGCACGCCTTTCTCGTGGTAGGCGCCGGGAACATCCATCAACACGGCCTGCATGCCGGCGCCAGTCGCGCCGAGATAGTCCACGGAGTACACGTCGCCGACATAGAGACTTTCTTCGGGAGCGGCGTTCATCTTTTGCAGCGCCTGGCGAAAGATTTCGGGATGTGGCTTTTCGTAGCCGACCAGGCCGGAGTCGGTGATGGTGCGAAAGCAATCGGCGATGTTGCAGCGGGCGAGGACGTCTTCAATCTTGCCGTCGGCGTTGGAGATGACGCTGATCCGGTAGCGCGTGCCGATCTGCTGAAGTTGCTCGCGCGTGCCTGCGGGAATGATGTCCCAGTTGGCCGACTGGCGGATGTTGGAGACCAGTTGATCGCGGACGACATCTTCGCTGAGCCCGATTTCCTGGAGAAGCTGGCTGTAGAACATCCACCAGAAGCTGTGATCGGTGCTGCCGTCCTGGACCATGCGCGCGTCAAATTGATTCTTAGTGCTGCGCTCGAGCTTGCGGAGAAGGTCGGCGTCGGGCGAGATGCCGCGTTCGGCGAGGGGCGCGTGAATGCGATCGCGATTGGGGAAGAGCAGGGTATTGCCGACGTCGAAGAAGATGAATTTGATGTTTGAGTTCATGATTGGAAAAACTTTTCTAACTAGGATTACTCACGGTTCCAGCGTCAGGCGGTCGGTGGTTTCGCCTTCCACGGCTTTCCTGGAATAGAGTAGCGGAAAATACCGGCCTGCGTCCCACAGAGGCATCAGGTCGGAGTAGTGCGGGCTGCCGGGCTGCCCGCTCTGGCCGGGAGTGTTGATGACCCACGAGCGATCCCAGTTGCTGAGGTCGATGATCTGGCGATAGCTGGCTCCGGAAATCTGGTCCCAGGAATCGCCCATGCCGGTTGCGTTGACGGTGTACTCATCACCCGGGCGGGCAAGCGGGCCGAGATCAAACAGGTCCTTCGCACCCGGTTGCTGGTCGAGCGCGTGCCGGAAGCGGACGACGTGAACGTTTCCCCATGTCCACTGCGAGGGGTCGGGGCCGAGGAGTTTGGCGAGTTCTTCGCGGGCGGATTTGAGAGTGTCGGATAGGAGTTGGTTGCGATCCGCTACGAGGTCCGGGCCAAAGAGTTCGATGGCGTTGGGAGTTGCCAATTCCGTCGGCTTGTGGGCCGGCGGGCCGCCGGCGCTACGGTCGGGATCGCTGAGGATGCGGAGGATCGCGTCGGGCGGCATTTCTTTGTAGCTACCGCTCAGTATTTGGGCAGCGCCTCGATTTTTCTGGAAGCGCTCTGCCAGCGCCTTGTGGATCTGGTCCAGCCAGACTTCGTACAGGGCGGCCTCGGCAGATTTGCGTTCGAGTTCGCCGTCCCATGCGAA
>JAYTFO010000075.1:0-4625 GCA_043734305.1 Acidobacteriota bacterium
CCGCTTCAATGTTGATGTTGAAATACGGAATCACGATCAGCGCGATCACCACCAGCGTGGGTACGAGGACTCCGGCGACCACGGGCGGAAAATAGTGCAGCAGCTCCTGCAATCCCAGAAAGTACCACGGCGCCTTGGCGGGATTGGGCGTGTGCGACGGATCGGCCAGACCCTCCAGCGGCGCATTGAAGACCAGCGAGATCAGGACGAGCGTGATGGTCAGCAACTGCATGACGATCGCTGCCCTGAAAATTACTTCGGGAAACGATTGCACCACCGGTTCGTCATGCGCTTTGACCTGGGCCGAGGTGCGGCGAGTTACGAACGCTACCCGCACCGGTGATTTGCGTTGGTCGGAGCCGATGGCGGCGACGAAATCTTTCTTTATGTCCTTGGGATCGCTCATAGCGGCGGCCTCGGAGGAGCCGTGGTCATCACAACGTCCGGTTCACTGTGGCGCGCGTAGAGGCCGCCATCCTTTCGAATCCGCCAGAAATGGACCATCACGAACAACATCGCGACCAGCGGCAGAATCATGCAGTGCAGTACGTAAAATCGCAGCAGCGCGTTGGCATTCACAAAGTGTCCGCCGAGCATCAGAAAACGAACTTTTCCTCCGACTATCGGCACCGCCGACGCGATGTTCGATCCTACCGTGATGGCCCAGAATGCCAGCTGATCCCAAGGCAGCAGGTAGCCGGTGTAGCTGAGCAGTAGAGTCAGCAGAAGCAGCACCACGCCGATCACCCAGTTGAACTCGCGCGGCGGGCGATAAGCTCCACGGTAAAACACGCGGAACATGTGCGCGAAAACCAGAAACACCATGGCGTGCGCCGACCAGCGATGCAGATTGCGGAGGAACTGGCCCGAGGAGACAACGAATTGCAGATCCTTGGTGTCGGCATAGGCCTGTGGCGCCGACGGATGGTAGTAGAGCATCAGCAGGATTCCCGTGATCGTGAGAATCACGAACGTACCGAGCGTCAGCGAGCCCAGATACCAAGTGGCGTTGAATTCGAGCATGCGCTTGCGCACCTTGGTCGAGAGCAGGTGAAAAAATACATTCTGCTGGATCGCCATGGAGTTGTGCAGCGTGCTTGAACCAGTGCCTCCGCGAAAGACCGAGCGCCACACCCGAGTTCCGCGTAACTCGTCGAAGTATTTGCTGAAGGTAGTGTTCATGACTAAACCCTCACAAACTGCAGAGGACGAATTTCATCGGAGCGGTCCACCATCAACTCGCCGTCTTCGCTCAGCCACATGCGCAGCCAGGGCAGCGGCTTGGGCGCGGGTCCTTCTTTTTTCACTCCCTCGCGGGTGAACTTGCTGCCGTGGCAGGGGCAAGCGATGGTTTCGGTCTCCTGCTTCCACGCCGTCAGGCAGCCGAGGTGCGTGCAGACCGCATTCAAGGCGAAGAAGCCTTCCGCGCTATGCACGACGAAGATGCGGGCGTCCACGTCGAGCGTCACTTTGTCGAGCGCGTAGCTTTCGGGTTTGCCCATGTTCACAATCGGGGATGGCTCGTAGAGTACGTTGGGCGACAGAAACTGGTAGCCGAAAGCGGCGGTCCCAGCAGCCGCGATGCCCAGTGATCCCAGCCCTACGCGAACAAAAAATTCGCGGCGATCGAGGCCGGAGTTAGCGGCGGTTTGAATTCGATCTTTATTCTGTTTTTCCTCTGCCATATTTCCTCAACAAAAATTTCTTCTTCGACTATTTCTGCGCGCCCGCCAATGCGGCCGGCTGGGCGCGCAGCGGGGCGTCAATCGCTTCGATCGAAATCAGGCCGGTCGACTCCGCCGGCAACAGGTTGTACGACTCCATGCTGATGGTCTGCACCGGGCATCGAGCGGCGCATAGTCCGCAACGGATGCAGCGCGTTTCGTCCTTGATCATTACGGACCCTACACCCAGGGCCAGCTCTTCGACCGTGATGTCGGGCAATTCCGCTTCGTAGAGCGCGCTGTTCGCGGAAAGGTGCTCGAGCGTTTCGGCGCTGAACGCAACTCGGTCAAGCGTGACCAGTTCCAAACAGTTTTCCGGACAAACATCCACACACCCGCCGCAGAGAATGCAAACGGAGCCGTCGTCGGCGTTGCCCTCGAAAATCGTGTTGACCCAGCAGTGCAGGCAACGCTGCGCCTCGGTCATGGCGGACTGCTCGTCGTAGACTTCTTCCACTTCGGTCATGCCGGTGCGGCGGTCGAGAGGCAGCATCGGAATGGGCTGCCGGACCAGATCCATAAACTCCTGCGGCATAGTGTGGCGTTTGAGGTCGGTGACTTCGATGACAGGTTCGGGATGCTTCGTGTGGCGCAGAAATTCGTCAATGCCCATGGCAGCGCGCTTGCCGTCGCCAACACTGTCGATGATCATGCGTGGACCGAACACGCAGTCGCCCCCGGCGAAGATGCCGGCGGCGGAAGTCATCAGCGAATGCGGGTTCACAGCAATCAGGCCGCGCGGCGAGACCTCGACACCATCTTCCGGCTGCAGGAAGTCGAGCTTGGTGGTTTGCCCGATTGCCATGATGACCGTGTCGCATGCGATTTGGGTCTCGCTGTTCTCGTAGAAAACCGGGTTGAAGCGATGGTTCTCGTCGAATACAGACTTCGTCTTCAGACATTCGAGCGCGACCACCTTGCCGTCCTCGCCAACAAAGCGCTTCGGGCCGAAACCGGGGTGCAGAATGACGCCCTCTACCTCGGCCTCTTCGATTTCTTCCAGTGCGGCGGGCATCTCATCGCGGTTTTCCAGGCAGACCACGTGAACTTCTTGAGCGCCCATGCGCAACGCGGAGAGCGAGATGTCCACCATCTCTTTGGTGGCAACAGCAGCAACGTTGTCTTCGGATGGCACGAGTTCCTCAACGCCCGAGGCATGCTGACGCAAAACTTCGCGAGCCGCCGAGCGGGCCACGTCCATGGCGACATTGCCGCCACCGATTACGAGTACGTTGCGGCCGATGGTGAACTTGTATCCGAGGTTGACGTTGAGCAGAAAATCCACGCCGCGGTGGACGCCGTCAAGATCCACGCCGGGGATGGTGAGGTCGCGGCTGCGGTGCGCGCCGATGGCGATCAGGATGGCGTCGAAGCCTTGCTGGCGAAGATCGGCAATCTGAAAGTCGCGTCCCGCAGCGTGATTCAACTTGAGCGAGATGTCACCGGTAGAGAGAATTTCGCGCACCTGCGCCTCGATGACATCGCGTGGCAAGCGATATTCAGGAATGCCGAGATAGAGCATGCCCCCGGCAACCGGCGCAGCCTCGAAGATTGTGACTGAATATCCCATGAGTGCGAGGTCGTGAGCGGCGGAGAGGCCGACCGGCCCACCACCGATGACCGCAACTTTGAAGGGAAGCTTCTCGATCGTCCGCCCGGCATTCACGTCAATGTGGTGTTTCGATTCGGGGCCGTAGCGTTCCGTCAAGAAGCGCTTTAGCGCGCGGATGGCAATCGGCTTGTCGATTTGGCCACGCCGGCACGCGGTCTCGCACGGGTGAGCGCAAACCCGTCCGCAGACGCTGGCCAGCGGATTCGGCCCGCGCGCATATTTGTACGCTTCTTCGAACTGGCCTTCGGCGATCAGGCCGACGTACCGTCCCGCGTTGGTGTGCGCGGGGCAGGCCATCATGCAGGGGAAGTTGGTGTGCAGCCAGTCCTCATCCACCCGCTTGTCGACGAAGCGCTTCAGCATGAAATCGTTCTCGGTGTGTTTTTTTGAATCAGGAACCTGGGATGAATCCGGAAGAGCGAAGCCACGCCTCGCTCTCCCGTTCTTGCCGCTACTTGGTTAGGGTGAAGTCGGCCTTGGCATCGCCTGCGACGGCCACTGCCTTCGACTGATTCTTGGCGCCTTCGTGCCATGCCACCACATTGTACTGACCGTCGGGAACATTTTCGATCTTGTAGTTCCCACTCTTGTCGGTCGTGGTGTAGTAGGGAGTCGGGCTGACGACGACATAGCCGGCCATCTCCGGGTGGACGTTGCACAGTAATGAGGCCACTCCGGGCTGATCGAACTTGAACGGACGCTTCTCGCCCTGCGGCCAGGTGCCCAGGTTCTTGCCCGGCAACTTCTTCCCGCCTTGCTGGATGGAAGGCCAGAACACGTTGTGAGCAACCTTGTCGCTGTTCAGGAAATCAACCGTCGTGCCCTGCTGCACGACGACAATGTGGGGCTGGAAGAGCAGGCCCTTCTGATCGATCACGGGATGTTCCGCGGGCGCGGGAAAAGTTTTACCGGCGATCGCGTCCACGTACACCGCCGACTCGCCGGTGACTCCGGAGACTTTTCCGCTGATAGTTCCCGCGACTGCGGCAACCGTGAGCGCCATCACACAGGTTATGACTAGGACGATGTTGCGATTCATAATTTCTCCTTAAGATAATTTCTCAAAATCGGCAGAATGCGCCGGGTGCTCAGTACACCCACTCCAGTCCAGCCACGGCCTGATTGGTGTGGAACGGACTCGACGCTGGATTGCCGTCTCCGTCAAACACCCGCTGCTCCGGCCGGAACTGATACTCAAACGACGCCTTGATGTTGGCGTGAATCAGGAACTGCACGCCGGGCGTGATGCGGTTGCGAGTTGCTCCCGAGGGCGAGAAGTAGTTGGTCGA